>DATEWS010000025.1:0-5805 GCA_035257785.1 Pyrinomonadaceae bacterium | reverse complement strand
CGTTAGTCAGTTTCTGCAACTCCGGCAACCAGTCGTGCTGCCGATAGTCGATCGCATGGTCCAACCCGCGTTCCGCTAAAAACTTGTGCTTACCCGGACTCGCCGTTCCAAACGTTTCGGCGCCGACCTTCTTCGCGATGTCGAGTGCCGCGAGCCCAACTCCACCACCGGCATTGTGAATCAACACCGACTCACCCGCGTGCAACGAACCCATCACCACGAGCAGCGCATACGCAGTCAGGTAATTCACCGGAATCGCTGCTGCCTGTTCAAACGTCAACTGCTTCGGCTTCTCGAACATCTGCGTCGCTTTCACCGCAACCACTTCCGACTGCCCACCAAAGCGAACCAAAGCCACCACCGACTTCCCCGCGAATGAACTGTTCACATCTTTGCCCGCCGCCTCGACGACACCACTCACCTCATATCCCATCACGCAAGGCTTGGGTGGCGAGTCGGGATACAAACCCTGGCGCGCGAGAATGTCGGCGAAGTTCAAACCCGCCGCGCGAACACGTATGACCACTTCGTCGGGACCCGGCGCCGGATCCGGCTTCTCCTGGACCTTGAGCACGTCGATGTCACCCGTGCCAGTCGTCACGATTTGTCGCATAGCACGAATATAGCCCAATCAGTGTTAATCTGTGTCGAAATATGAGAATCACAGTCTCCTTGGCGCTGGTTTTTCTGCTCGCACTCATCGCATGTAAACCGAACCCACAACCACATCAGAAACAACTTACTCTCGCCGTCGTCGCGGGAGTTGAAGGTGAAGCACTCAAACAAGCGGCGCACGACTATGAGGCGCAGACCAACATCCACATTGAGATCGCGCAACTTCCTTATACAAATCTTTTTGAGAAAGAATTGATAGATCTTAAATCCCGAACCGGCGCTTACGATCTGATCATGCTCGACGATCCGTGGTTCCCGCGTTTTGCGAGTGAGCAACTGCTGACTGACCTGACTCCGTTGTTACAGCAGCGCGGACATTCAAATCCTGACGGCGATTTCGTCGCGACTTCGATCGCGCTTTGCCGTCATCCTTATCAAACTGGTCCACTCTACGCGTTTCCCTACGTCGGCAATTCACAATTATTTTTTTATCGCAAAGATCTTTTTGAGAAACACTCGTTGAAAGCGCCGTCGACGTGGAACGACGTTCTCGCGGCCGCGAAAACGATCCAGGAGAAAGAAAGTGCAGGCGCGAATGGCGGGCAGATCTACGGCTACGTCATGCGCGCCGAACAGGGGAATGCGGCCGTCGCCGACTTCATGCCGATCTTCTGGGCCTTCGGCGGCGAGATGTTCGACGCGAGCGGAAAGCCCGCAGTCAACAGTCCCGAAGGTATCGCTGCGCTTCAGTTCATGCTCGAGCTCGGCAAATACTCACCGCCGGGTTACGTGAGTTTCAATGCGAGCGACGTCGGTGCACACCTGTTGCAAGGAACGGCAGCGATGTCGATCAACTGGCCCGCGTGGATCAGTTCGTTCAGCGATCCGGCGAAGTCGAAAGTGATCGGCAAGATTGAGTTTACGACGTTGCCGAGCGGGCAGAAGCAAGGTCAGGCGGAAATTGGCAACTGGCTGATCGCGATTCCGCGCGACTCGCGGAATGCAGCAGATGCGATGGATTTTTTACTCTGGGCCACAACCGCGCAGCAGATGAAACAATCGGCGCAACGCGGCAATCCACCGACGCGCAGATCGCTCTTCAACGATGCCGAGCTCGTGTCGAAGAACCCGGCGTACCCGGCGCAGTTGCGTTCACTCGAAAGCTCGCGGCCGCGACCGCGCACGCCGTACTGGAACGAGATTGAAAACGCGTTCGGCATCTTTCTTTCCAAGGCCAACAGTGGTGAACTCTCGCCCACGGACGCGATGAATCAGGCGAATGCCGAAATCGAGAAGATTCTTCAGCGCGCAAAATAGACGCGAGTGGCTGTTGCCCGCGCTCTTCATCGCGCCGGCTCTCGCGGTGCTCCTTTCGCTTTCGATCTACCCGCTCATCTATTCGATAACCATCAGTCTGCAACAGGAAACGTCGAGCGGCGTGGTTTGGACTATCGGAAATTTTACACGTCTCTTTTCCGACAACTTCTTTCTGACTGCGATGGCCCACACGTTTGTTTATGCGGTTGCGGCGCTGATTTGTGAGTTCCTGCTCGGGTTGGGTCTGGCGTTGCTATTGAACTCGCGGATGCGTGGACGTGGATTATTTCGCGCGAGTTTGCTGGTGCCGATGATGTTGCCGAGTGTGGTTGTTGGTGTTGTTTGGCGACTCATGCTCAATCCTGACTTCGGCGCGATCAACGGAACGCTTCGCTGGCTTGGAATCAACACAGAGAGCTTGACGTGGACTGCGTCGCCCAAGCTGGCGATGCTTTCGGTTATCGCAGTTGACGTTTGGCAATGGACGCCGTTTGTGTTCCTCGTGCTGTTGGCGGGATTGCAGGCGATTCCGGAGGAACCGTATGAAGCGGCGCTGATCGATGGTTCGAGTCGTTGGCAAACGTTTTGGCACGTGACGTTGCCGTTGCTAAAACCCTCGATTCTCATTGTGCTGCTGCTGCGCACGATGGATCTGCTGCGTGTGTTCGATCAGATTTTCATACTGACCGAAGGTGGACCAGGTTTCGCGACGGAGACGATCAGTCTCTACATCTATCGCACCGAGTTTCGCTTCTTTGATTTTGGTTATGCGGCGGCGATGTCGTTTGTGCTACTCGCGCTGACGAATGTGATCAGCGTGATCTACATCAAGTTCCTGCAGGCGAAAGATGCGATCTAGGTTGGGCCACAAAAAGGCACAGAAGTGGGTTCGATATATCTTCTTGATCCCGGCGCTGTTGTTTGCGCTCGCGCCGGTTTACTGGATGCTCACGATCTCTTTGAAGTCGGAGGTCGATCAGTTTGCGACACCCCCGCCCTGGTTCGGGTTCACACCGACGCTTGATCATTATTACGACGCGTTCGTTGCGCGCTCATTTGGCGATTACTTGTTGACGAGCGCGATCGTTTCTGTTGTTTCGACGATTTGCGCGCTCGTGATCGGTACACTCGCGGCGTATGCCCTCACGCGATTTGAACTTCCCTGGCGACTCAACCGCCACCTTTCCTTGTGGATACTCTCGACGCGAATGTTTCCGGCGATCGTTACTGTCGTGCCGTTGTTTCTGATGATGCGCGACCTGCGACTGCTCAACACACGCGCATCGCTGATCATTGTCTACACTGCGTTCAACTTGCCGTTCGTTGTCTGGATGATGCGCGGCTTCTTTGCTGACTTGCCACGCGATCTCGAAGAGGCCGCGCTCGTCGATGGCGACTCGCGTTTGGGCGCGCTTGTGCGCGTCGTGTTGCCGCTGGTCGCGCCCGGACTCGCCGCGACGGCTGTGTTTTGTCTGATCATTTCGTGGAACGAATTTCTATTTGCGCTCGTGCTGACGCAGACAGATGCGGCGATGACGTTGCCGGTGGGAATCGCCGGACGCGTGACGCAGTACGAAATCAAGTGGGGCGTGATGAGCGCGGCCGCGTCAGTCGCCCTCGTTCCGATTCTGGTGTTCGCACTCGCGCTACAGAAGTATCTCGTGCGCGGCCTCTCGCTCGGAGCCGTTAAAGGTTAGATGGGGATCGAGTTTCGCAACGTGAGTAAACATTTCGGCGGCGCGTCGGTCGTCGATGATCTGTCGCTCGAGATTCGCGACGGTGAGTTTGTCGTGTTGCTTGGTCCATCCGGTTGCGGCAAGACGACAACATTGCGAATGCTTGCGGGACTCGAGACTGTTTCGTCCGGCGACATCTTTATCGATAGCGAACGTATCAACGATGTGCCGACGCAGCATCGTGATCTGGCAATGGTATTTCAGAGTTACGCGCTCTATCCGCATATGACGATTGCCGAAAACATCGGCTATCCGTTGCGGGTGAGAAAGTTCGACAAGACGCAGCGTGGCGAGCGCGTGAATGGAGTCGCCGCGATGCTGGAGATTGAGTCGTTGCTTGATCGCAAGCCGCGGCAGTTATCTGGCGGTGAGCGTCAGCGTGTGGCGCTTGCACGTGCGATCGTGCGTGAGCCGCGCGCTTATTTGATGGACGAACCGCTCTCAAATCTAGACGCGCGCCTGCGCGTGCAGATGCGCGGCGAGCTGAAGCGGCTTCAGCACCAGCTCGGCACGACGACGATTTACGTGACTCACGATCAGGCCGAAGCGATGACACTCGCCTCGCGGGTTGCGGTGATGAAGAAGGGACGGCTGCAACAGTTCGACACGCCGATGAATATTTATAACTGTCCGGCGAACCGGTTCGTGGCGGAGTTTGTTGGTAGTCCGAGTATGAACTTCATCGAAGGTGAGCAAGTCACGATCGGCATCAGGCCGGAGCACATTCAGGTGTTCTCAGAACCGCGCGATGGCGCGATTGAGGCGAGTGTTTACGTGACTGAGTTGATGGGAAACGAGACCTTCGTGTTTCTCTCGGTCGGAGCGAATAGATTGATCGCGCGTGCGCCTGCTGACTTTCGCGCGGAGGTTGAAAGCAAAGTCTGGGTGCAATTCGCGACGGACAAAATGCACTTCTTCGATCCGAAGTCGGGAATTTCTGTCACGCAGCGGCGCAACGACCCAACGTAATCTGTTTCCGTTGCGTCGTTGCGCCGCTGCGTGAGAAATCCTACTCCGGCACACCGACCGCCTGCGCTAACGTCGGCCACATCTGCGTCGCCCAGAGCTCGTACCCCTGGTCAGACGGATGAAACCCGTCCGCCGAAAAGTATTCCGGATGCGATGGAAGCTCCTCTTTTGTGATCGTGTAAATATCGAAGATCGTCACGCTGTGCTTGTTCGCAATCTCCTCCAGGCGTTTGCAGAACTCGTCAATCTGTCGCTGGTACTGGCTGCGCATCGAGTTCGGAATGCGCGGCGCACTCGAAATATCGGGAAGATTCGTCACCACGATCGTGGCGTGAGTCTTGTCCTTTAGCGTACTCAAAATCTCGTCGAAGTTTTGAGAAAACTGATCGAGCGTCATCCCGTGACCAATGTCGTTGATACCAATCCCGATCGTTACCAGGTCCGGATTGAGTGCGACACCGCGGTCCAATTGACCACGCAGGAGATCGGCCGTCGTCGCACCGCTGACACAAAGATTCGACAACTTCGACTCCGGCCGCCGTTCTTCGAGACGTTTGAAGAGCCGCGCCACGTAACCGCCATCATCCTTCGCACCCACACCCGCTCCGGTCGAATCGCCCAGAGCCACATAAACAATCGGACCCACCGTCATTGGTTTTCGTTCTCCGCTGCTCGCTTGATTACACCCGCTGGACAGCATGGCTCCAAAAACTATGAGAACTAATGCAAAAGTTAGAATTTTCCGTCCCACAAAACCCTCCTTGTTGCCCTGAAAACCCTGTCAATCTTTTCCAACTTCCATTAAACTACGCGGACATGCCGCATTACGAACCCGAAACCTGGCGAGACGGTCAGCACGCGGACGGCGAGCCCTCAGTGAGGGAGCAGTGCCGCCTGCTGGATCTGCTGGGCCGGATCAATTATCGGATTCTGAGCGGTAACAAGGTCTATGTCGAGGTGGGAGGAGTCGTTTACAAAACTATCTACGGTGGTTACTGGCGCAGCGTCTTCACCGGCATCGAGCATTACCTGCTGCACTGCGAACAAGTGTCGACCGCGGTTTGGAAAGAAGAGAAAACGACCTCGATCGATCTTCCGATCGCATACTCCAACGGCGGTTGGACCACCCGTGGTCACTCACTTTCTTTCCTACTCAACCGAGACCAGC
>DATEWS010000024.1:0-2948 GCA_035257785.1 Pyrinomonadaceae bacterium | reverse complement strand
GCACGCTCCTCACCCTGTAACTCGTTATCGAGATACAACGTCAAACGCCCGCGGATGTCATTACAATTTCTCAACACAACTCCTCAAACTGCTCTGATACGTGCCCTGGTCTGCCAACTGGAAAGAAGTTTTCGCAACTTGCCGCGCGCGCGACCGAGCCGCGACATCACCGTGCCCGCTGGACAATCAAGCACCGTCGCAATCTCCTGGTAAGTAAATCCCTCGATGTCGCGCAAAACCACGATCTCACGGTAAGCATCAGGCAAACTCTCAATCGCTTCACGCACCTGTTCGCGTTCCAGTTTCCTTAAATAAACAACGTGCGGATTCTCCTGAGTCTCGTCAACAGCCTGTTCGCCAGTCTCCAGTTCGACAAAACGTGGGCCATTGTTCTTGTGTCGCACCTGGTTCAGCCAGGCATTGCGCATGATTACAAATAGCCAGCCCTTCAAATTACTATCGGCGTCCGGACGATGAGACGCAGTCGTCGCTCGCAGGTAAGTTTCCTGTACTAAATCTTCCGCCTCGGTCGAGTCGCGCGTTAAAACGAGGGCGTAACCAAAGAGCGCATCGAGGTGCTCGAGGGCTTCGAAACCGAGGTTATTGAGAAAGACGTCCATAGTCTCGCGTGTTGACCGGAGCATTCTACACCCCGAAGCTGAAAAAATAATCGGGAATAATTTGCCGGTTCGGGTGTTATTTCGATCAACGCGGTTTCTTTTACCGTTCCGTGGGGAGCGACCTGTAGGCGACGCGCGCGGCGTTTCCCATGGGCTCGCTCCCGACGGGTTTTTGTGCTTATGTTTGGCCCTATATGCTATTTTCTCCCGGATGGCAGCCCAAAGATTATTGTTCTTAGTCGCACTCCTGACGTTTTTCATTCAACCAAACACCGCAGCCCAGAAGCTGGTCCCACATCCAATCTCGTTAGCCAACGGGAAATCATTTGACCTTAACCTTCCCGAAGATTACGACATCAAGGTGGCAGCGCAGGGTTTGAAACGCGTCCGGTTCATGACGATGAGTCCCGACAACCGGCTCTTCGTCACGGACATGTATAACCTCACCGACAATCATCGTGGCGTGGTCTATATCCTCGATCAGTTTGACGCAACCACGCGGCGGTTCAAGAAAGTCATTAAGTATCTTACCGATTTGCACAATCCGAACAGCGTCGCCTTCTACACTGATCGAGATGGAACACAGTGGTTCTATCTGGCGCTAACCGATAAATTGGTGCGTTATCGTTACGTTGCCGGCCAGGATTCGCCATACGGCGACCCGCACGTGTTGGCAACGTTTCCAGCATACGGACTGAGTTACAAATACGGTGGCTGGCACTTAACGCGCACAGTGATCGTTGGCGGCAACGGAAAGATCTACGTCGCGGTCGGAAGCAGTTGCAATGCGTGTGAAGAGAAGGAAGAAGTTCGGGCGAGTATTCTCGAGATGAATCCGGACGGCACGGGCCAGCGTTATTTCGCGCGCGGACTGCGCAATGCGGTTGGGCTTCGTTGGACCAAAGACAAGCTCTACGCGACGAACATGGGCTCAGATCATCTCGGCATCAATCGCCCCGCTGATACGTTCTACGCGCTCGAAGACGGCAAAAACTATGGCTGGCCCTACTGTTTCCAGGCCGGGACGAAGATCTACCCGGATCCGAAATTTAACGTAAACGGCACAAAATTCGATTGCGGCAAGGTGCCTCAGGCTCTCACACCTTTTCCAGCTCACAGCTCGCCGCTCGGGTTGGAGTACTTCGATTCGAAAAACTCTTCGGATCTGGCTGGTTCTTTTCTCGTCGCGTTACATGGATCAACAAATAAAAGCCTTCGGCGGGGTTATAAGGTTGTAAGAATCAATTCGTCTGGCGCCTCCACTGATTTCATCACCGGATTTTTCGAGCTGAGCCGGATCAACGGCCGCCCGGCGGATGTTTTCAGTTACGGGAAAGACGCGTTCCTCGTGACTGATGATTACGGCGGCGTCGTTTACTATGTCTACAAGAAATAAAGATGTTTTTTCACGCAGCGGCGCAACGGCGCCACGGAATTTGTAAACTGTCGCTGCGTCGTGGCGCCGTTGCGTGAGAAAACTCTTTCACCGAAAGGAAATCAACATGCGCGTTCGTGTCTCGCTGGTCCTGATCGTCCTCGTCTTTTTGTGTGCGCCTGCCTACGCCCAGAAACGCAACATCACTGAGAAAGACCTCTTCAACTTCGTCTGGATCGGGGATCCGCAAATCTCTCCCGATGGCGCTCGCGTCGCGTTCGTCCGCCCGACTGTGAACGACAAGAAAGACGGTTACAACACCGCGATCTGGACCGTCACAACGGCGACGGGCGAGACGCGCCAGTTGACGAATGGACCACGCGACACGACACCGCGCTGGTCGCCGGACGGCAACTATCTTCTCTTCGTGCGTGCGCCGGAAGTTTCGGGCCGCGTCGAACCGGCGCAGTTGTTCATGCTCGCGATGGCAGGCGGCGAGCCCTTTCAGTTCACGAATCTGCCGCGCGGCGCCGGTGGTCCACAGTGGTCTCCTGACGGAAAGATGATTGCTTTCTACAACGGTGCGACTGAAGAAGAGCTCGCGAAAGCGGCCGCGAAAAACCAGCCGCAACCGAGTCCGAGTCCGGGTGCAAGCCCAACTCCCGCCGAACGCGAAAGCGATGTGCGCGTGATCAATCGCGCTGTCTATCGCTCCAATGGCTCCGGTTATATCGACTTCAAACACCCGCAACATCTATGGGTCATCAACGCGCCGAAAACGGGCGACGAAAAAGTTACGCCAAAGCAGTTGACGAAGGGACACTTTGACGATAGCAACGCCGTCTGGGCGAAGGACAGTGCGCATCTCTACTTCGAGACTGACTACACCGACGAGCCTTATTACGAACTGCCGCGTACCGATCTCTACACGATTGCAGTCAGCGGCGGTGAAG
>DATEWS010000023.1:0-9716 GCA_035257785.1 Pyrinomonadaceae bacterium | reverse complement strand
ATTCAGGAAGAAGCCGAACGACTCTCGCGCATCGTTGAAGACCTCTTCATACTCGCGCGCCAGCCTATCGATGCGCCGGCAACGTTGATCAGGGAACGAGTCTCGCTCAATGACGCAGTCAAAGATTGTGCGCGCGCGGCGCAAGTGCTGGCAACCCGCAAAGGTGTGCGACTGACAACTGAAAAGACCTCGTCGTCGATACAGTTGCACGGCGATAAGGAATTGATCACGCGGATGATCCTAAACCTGCTCGACAATGCGGTGAAGTACACACCCGCGGGCGGCGAGATCTCGCTCGCGTTGACGCGACAAAACGGAAACGCCGAAATCGTGGTGCGCGATACAGGGATCGGGATACCCGAAGTCGATCGCCAACGCATTTTCGATCGCTTCTATCGCGTGGACAAAGCACGCTCGCGCGCGCTCGGCGGCGCAGGTCTTGGTCTCTCCATCGTTCGCTGGATCGTCGAAGTTCATGGCGGCGAGATCCACATCGAAAGTTCCCCCGGCCGTGGCAGCACATTCACGGTCGATCTACCTTTGAAACCTGGAGGTCAGGGTGAAGCATAGATCCTTTCGTATCGTGCTGATGGCTGTACTGCTCTTGCCAATATCGGCAGTTGCAGTTCAAACGCCTGTGCTCGACGGCGAAATGAAAAAGCTGGAGTTTCTAGTCGGCGAATGGAAAGGCGAAGGCCGGGAGCATTGGCCCATGGATCTTTCTGACTACGCTTTCACACAAAAAACGAAGATCGAGATCAAAAAGAATTCACTGTTGCGTATAAAAGACGAGCGCGAATACAAACCGGTGTCAGCGCTGCTTCACTCGTCAAATCTTGACGCGAGTATTTCCTATGACGAAGAGTCGAAGCTGTATAGTTGGAAAGGGAGAGACTCCAAGGTCATCCTCGAAGCCAAGCTCATTGCCGATAAGACGTTCCAATTCGGGGTGCCGTTCAGCGTTCCGTTCGAGCCGGAAAGGAGAAACCAGAGAACAACGATACGAATTACCGATGCCGGAGAATGGCACGAAACTAACGAAATCTGGTACGCCGGCAACTGGTTCGTGGTGAAAAAATCGCTCCTGAAGAAAGTCAAATAGCGGAAGCGCTTTGCACAAAACTCGGATCAGGCCGCCTGGCGCTGAAGGCTCTTCGCACTCAAGCCGCACCGCGCCGAAGGCGCGACATATGACGAAGATTCCAACCCGCGTGGGCAGTGAGTCTTTCCGCGACGCATGCGCGCGTCATCAACCAAAAGTATGATTGGACTATAAAGCTGTGGTTGTCGACCGTTGGACCGGGTCAGTACCGTAACGCGGTAGCGTCGGGTCGTACATTGCTCAATATCCACGGCACGACGCTGACCCGACGCTACCGCGTTTCGGTACTGACTCGGTCCAAGTTCCTGTTAATGTGTTTATAAAATGTATTTCGCGAGTTGACAGAGCGTAATCAGCTGAGATAAGGTGCCACGTCTTTGAAAATATTCTTCGTGGCGATTTAAGGCGACTTGCTCCACGTTAAAAACTGCTAAAGAGCTGTGGAGGATATTCCGCTATTTCGGAACCCCGCGCACTCTGAGGCGCGGGGTTTTTTCATTTCCCCGCCCTGTCTGGTCCAGTCAGCCTTTGCTTCGTCACTACAAATCCGAAGGAGGCTGTTATGGGAACTGCTGCAACACAATTAGTCGAAGCTCAGGGCTTTGACACACTCGCGCTACACGCCGGGACGTTTCCCGATCCAACCACGGGCGCGCTGCTGACGCCGATTTACCAAACAACAACTTATCGCCAGGAAGCTGTCGGCAAGGACAAAGGATTTACTTACAGCCGCTCGGCGAATCCGACTGTGTCCGCTTTGGAACGCCGTCTCGCCGCGCTTGAAGGCGCTGACTACTGTACGTGTTATGCCACCGGACTCGCTGCTACGAGCGTGTTGTGTTTGGCATTGCTGCGCGCCGGCGATCACGTCGTCGCTTCGCAAGCGGTTTACGGAGGCACAGTCAGATTATTCAAGCAGGTGCTCGAGCCGTTTGGCGTCACTGCTGACTTCGTTGACACTGCTGACGAGTCCGCGTTACGCGAGGCGGTCAATTCAAAACCCACTCGCTTTGTCTTCATCGAAACACCTGCCAATCCAACCTTAAAACTTAGCGACATCGAACTCGTCGCAACGATTGCGCACGAAGCGGGCGCGCTGTTGGTCGTCGATAACACCTTATTGACTCCCGCGCTGCAACGACCATTCGAGTTGCACGCTGACGTTGTGCTTCATTCAACCACAAAGTTTATCGAAGGACACAACGCCACGGTCGGCGGCGCGTTGATCACACGCGAACCTGAGCTGCACGACCGCTTCTCGTTCACGCGCAACGCGATCGGCGCGATTCAAAGTCCCTTCCCCGCCTGGTTAACGATTCAGGGCGTAAAGACCGTCGGGCTACGCATGGCCCAACACTCCGCAAACGCGCTACAGATCGCTCGCTTCCTCGCAACGCATCCGCGCGTTACCAAACTTTTATATCCGGGTCTCGAATCGTTTCCACAATTCGAGCTCGCGCGCAAACAGCAGACTGCCGGAGGCGCACTCATCGCATTCGAGATCGAAGGAGGAGTGGACGCCGGTATACGTTTGATGAATGGGGTGCAACTTTGCGCGCTCGCCGAAAATCTTGGGTCAGCAGAAACACTGATCACGCATCCGGCCTCGATGACTCACGCCGACGTTCCTGCCGCGCAACGGCAAGCCGCAGGCATAACCGACGGACTCGTGCGGTTGTCTGTTGGTTTAGAGAATCCCGTCGACATCATCCGCGATCTTTATCTGGCACTGGAAGGAGGCGAGTGATGCGAATCATCGTTTTGAAATTCGGCAGCTCTGTGTTGCGCAATGAAGACGACTTGCCGACTGCCGTTCATGAGATTTATCGCTGGTGGCGCGACGGTTATCACGTCGTCGCGGTTGTTTCGGCATTTGGCGATACGACAAACGAACTGAGCCGGCGCGCACATTCAGTTTGCGAGCAACCGAGCGATGTGTTGGTCGCGAGGTTGTTGGCCACAGGCGAAGCCGCTTCAGCGGCGTTGTTGGGTCTCGCGCTGAAACGCGCGGGATTCCCGGCGAGTGTGTTTGATGCTGAACAAGCCGGACTTGTTACCGATGGACCAACACTCGATGCGCACCCCGTATCTGTCGATTCTGCGACCCTGGTCGCCGCGTTGCGTGATGGCGTTGTTGTGTTGCCGGGTTTTGTTGGCAGAGCCCATGCGGGACAGACGACATTGCTTGGCCGCGGCGGTTCGGATTTGACAGCGCTGTTCCTGGCGCAGCGTCTCGGTGGGGTTTGTCGACTCGTAAAAGATGTCGACGGGCTTTACACGAGCGATCCGAATTGTGGGACAGCGGCGGCGCGCTTCGTGCGCGTGAGTTATGCGACAGCGGCGCGAGTTGGCGGCGCGGTAGTGCAGCGGAAGGCGATTGATTTTGCGGAACGCCATCGTTTGAAATTTACTGTTTCGAGTGTTGCTTCTGATTGCGCAACAGAGATTGGACCACATGCGGATTCGATCGCCCTGTCAAAGGCGCAGGGTAAGCCATTGCGCGTGGCGTTACTCGGTTACGGAACAGTTGGCGGCGGTGTTTATCAACGTCTCGCAGCGTTACCGGAGTTCTTTGACGTGGTGGGAGTTGGAACACGCGATACAGAAAATTTCGAAGCATTGCTCGAAGGGCCCGTCGACGTCGTCGTTGAACTGCTCGGTGGTGAAGAGCCTGCGCGCACACTGATTTCAAAAGCACTGCGGCTCGGACGAGATGTGGTTACCGCAAACAAGGCCTTACTCGCCGCGGACATCACAAGCCTGCAAAAGCTCGCTTCGATCAATGGAGTCTCGTTGAAGTACAGCGCTGCGGTCGGTGGTGTGTTGCCCGTGCTGGAAACAATCGAGCGTGTGCGTCATGAAGGTCCGCTCCAATCAATATCGGGTGTACTGAACGGCACAACAAACTTCATTCTCGATCAGTTAGCGCAGAATATTTCCCTTGCCGACGCCCTAATCAGTGCCAAACAACACGGCTATGCCGAGCGCAATCCGCAACTCGATCTCGACGGCACAGATGCCGCGCAGAAATTGATCCTGCTCGCACGCGCGGCGTTCGATGTCAGCCTGCCATTTAGCTCAATAACCCGACAAGGCATTGAGAACCTGCAACACCCAAAGAAAACTACCCGGCTGGTTGCCGAGTGCCGGCGTGAAGCTAACGGCCTTTCAGCGACAGTGTCTCCAGTTGAACTACCTGTCGATCATCCGCTCGCGCGCGTGAGTGGAGTCGAAAACCGCCTGCTGATCCAATCGGAAAGCGGTAAGTGCTGGGAGATCTCGGGCCACGGCGCCGGTCGTTGGCCCACAACTGAAGCCGTCCTCGCTGATCTATTCGATTTGCGACGACAGGAGACCGTGGCAGAACAGGAGTGTGTCGCATGAAACTATCTACTCGATGCGTTCAACTCGGACGGGGTGACGTGGCGCACGGCGCGATTGTTCCGCCGATTTATCAGACCGCGACGTTTGAACAACCAAACGCGACGGAGTTTGGCGAATACGACTACACGCGCAGCGGCAATCCGACGCGAAGCCTCCTCGAAGAACAACTCGCCGATCTCGAAGGCGCCAGCTACGCATGTGCCTACGCGAGCGGTATGGCTGCACTAACCGCGCTCACACGGATTGTTAAATCCGGCGAAGAGATCATTGCTGGTGACGATCTGTACGGCGGAACTGTGAGACTCCTCGATCGACTCTCTTCGCATCAAAACATCGCTGTTCGTTACGTGGACACTACTAACGCCGATGAGTTGCGAAAAGCCGTGACGAGCCGGACGCGTTTGATTTTGATTGAGACGCCGAGTAATCCGCTGTTTCGCATCTCCGACATTCGCGAGCTGGCCTCGATCGCAAAACAAAGACGCACATATTTAGCGGTAGACAACTCAATGCTGTCGCCGGTTTTTCAGCAACCGCTCACTCTCGGGGCCGACATCGTGATGCATTCGGCAACGAAGTTTCTCTGCGGTCACAGCGATGTCAGCGCCGGCGCCTTGATCACAAACGATCCGACGCTCCATCAACAGTTCGCGTTTCAGCAGAACGCAGAAGGCGCTGGCTTGAGTCCGTTTGAATCGTGGCTGTTGTTGCGTGGACTAAAGACACTCGCGCTCAGAGTTGAACGACAAAGCAACTCGGCTCAGAAAATCGCACGCTTCTTAAGGTCGCGAACCGAGGTCACGCTGGTGTTTTATCCGGGACTCGGCGCCGTGATTAGTTTCACGACTGGTGACGAGAGATTGTCGGCCGAGATCGTCGAAACCACGCGGTTGTTCAAGATTGCAGTCAGCTTTGGCTCAGTAGGATCTACGATCAGCCTGCCCTGTCGAATGTCGCACGCAAGTATCCCCAGTGCGCTACGGGATCGGCTGGCGCCACCGAGCGATTTGGTGCGTTTATCGGTCGGAATCGAGGATGTCGACGATCTCATCGCGGACCTGGACCGTGCCTTCGCCGTCTGCCGTGAGGTGCTTGGACACAGTCAGAACCGAAACGCGGTAGCGTCGGGTTGTACATGACGCTATAAACTCCTGAGAATTTGCATGCGCGAAACTGACCCGACGCTACCGCGTTGCGGTACTGACTTCGTCCAGGTCAGTTAGCGGAAACCTATCGTTGAAACTATAATGCGCGGCATGATTCACTCGTCCGACCGAGCTGCCAACTTCAGCTACGCGATTCGAAACGTTGTTAACGCCGCCGAAAAACTGGAACGACAGGGCCGCACGATAATTCATCTGAACATCGGCGACCCGCAATCGTTTGGGTTCAAACCGCCGCCAGACGTGATCGAGGCGATTTCACGAGCGGCGCACGACCAGTTTACGGGTTATTCCCACTCGGCTGGATTACGCCAGGCTCGCGAGGCGATCGCGCAGTACGCCACCGCGCTTGGATCAGAGACGTCCCCCGACGATGTTTTTACCACCGCAGGAGCTTCTGAAGGCGCTGAGATCCTGCTAACAGCCCTGCTCAATCCCGGTGATGAGGTGTTACTGCCCGCACCCTGTTATCCGATCTATCCGGCAATCATTAATAAGATCGAGGGTGTTGTTCGGTACTACCACCTGAATCATAAAACGAACTGGCAACCGTCAGTCGATGAGATCAGATCGCTCATCAATGCACGCACCCGAGCGATCCTGCTGATCAACCCGAGCAATCCGACCGGCGCCATCACACCTGACGAGACAACAAGATCAATACTTGAACTCGCCGCCGAACACGACGTGCTCGTGATCAGCGATGAGGTCTATCGCGATCTCTGTTTTCAGGAGGCGCCAACATCTGCGTCCGTATTGGCCCAGGATTCACGCGCCTCGGTTGTCGTCCTGGAGAGTCTTTCTAAAACTCACATGCTGTCCGGCTGGCGAGTGGGCTGGATGCGTTTTAGTCCGGCAACACGAACACGCGACCTGATTAGCGGAGTCATGCGTCTTGCGAGCGGTCGACTTTGTTCGTCAACCCTGGCGCAATACGCGATTCAGCCGGCGCTACACGGCGAGCAGGAATCAGTCAGGATATTCCGAGATGAGATTCTGAGGCGACGCGATTTCGCGGCGGCGCGCGTCTCCGAGATCGATGGCTTAAGTTGCACGATTCCGGACGCGGCTTTCTATCTGATGGTCCACGTCGAAGACATGGGCGGACGCAGTGACGAGCAGTTTGTGCTCGACTTACTCGAAACGTCGAACGTGCTCGTGGTCCATGGTTCCGGGTTCGGGTGCGATCCGAAAGACGGCTACTTTCGTCTCGTGTATCTCGCCGATGAGCGTTTGCTTGGCTCAGCTTTCGACGGCATTGAGAAATCGTTACGCGTCCTAACCACTGTCAGTTAGTCATTCGGGGCGGCTTTCACGATACGCGCGATCACCGCGAGCACGCCGAGATGGTAAGCGTTGTGGTCCGCAATCAGCAGCGCTTCACGCAAGATCGTCTGTCCGTCTCCGTGCGGAATCTTCGCATACAAGTCTATTGACTCATCCTCGACGAGCGCTTCCATTTGCTGGAGATCCTTCCGAAACTCGTCAATTGTCTTCTGCCACAACGCTGTAGTGCCCAGCTCGTTCGCGCTGGGCCAATAACCTTTCGGAAACTCCGGCGAGACGTGATTCGCATCGCGACTGAACTCGAGTATGTCCCACTGCGCAAGGCGCATGTGTTCGAGGACTTGCCACGCCGTGTAGGGCACACCTTCGACCTGACGATTGCAGAGATCCGCGGGAAAGCTGTCGACGAAGTCGTCAAACGATAAATGCGCGCCGCCGCCTCGCAGTAAATAAAGTACGTGCTTCCTGATTGAAGCGTCTGGATTATCCGTTGTCATAATGGGTATCACGTTAAGCTCGCAACTTTTGTCTGTCAAACGGAGTACAATGTGCCCCATACAAATCCAACCTAAAAGGAGCACAAGGTGACGGCGTTCGGGAACTATATCAATGGTGAGTTTGTTGACAGCAAATCTGGTCGGACTTTTCAGAACATCAATCCCGCAAACTTCGACGAAGTTGTAGGCACATTTCAATCTTCCAACGATGAGGACGTTCACGCAGCTTGCGCGGCGGCCGTAGCCGCGCAGCGTGATTGGGCCAACACACCCGCGACCAAGCGTGGTGAATATCTCTTCAAGGCCGCGGAACTGCTCACTGAAAAAGTGACGCAACTGGGCGAGGAGATGACGCGCGAAGAAGGCAAGACGCTTCCCGAAGCGATCGGCGAAGTCACGCGTGCGATAAATATCTTTCGGTACTTCGGTGGTGAAGGCGCGCGACAGTTCACCTATCAGGTCCCGTCCGAACGTCCACAGGTGCTCTGTTATACGATCAGAAAACCGCTCGGCACTGTCGCCTTGATCACGCCGTGGAATTTTCCGTCGGCCATTCCAGCGTGGAAGCTCGCGCCTGCACTGATTGCGGGAAACACTGTCGTGCTCAAACCGGCATCACTTGCGCCGTTGAGTTCGTTCCGGCTTGTTGAAGCGTTGCACGACGCGAAGATTCCGAAAGGCGTGATCAATTACGTCACCGGCAGTGGCGGCTCGGTCGGTGATGCGTTGACGAGCCATCCTGCGATCAACGGGATCTCGTTCACGGGTTCGACCGGGGTCGGCGATGCGTTGTATCGCAAAGTGTCGGATAGAAAACTGCGGGTACAACTCGAGATGGGCGGAAAGAATCCGACGATTGTTCTTCGAGATGCCGATCTGAACTATGCCGCTGACATACTAATCAATGGGGCATTCTTTTCTACCGGTCAAAAGTGTACGGCGTGTAGTCGCGCGATTATAGAGCGTCCGATTTACGAATCGCTGGTCCAACTCCTGCTCGAAAAGACTCGCAATCTGAAAATCGGAAACGGACTGAACGCGGGTATTCAGATCGGACCCGCAGTTGATTCTCATCAACTCGAAACGGATCTCGAGTACATCAAAATTGCCAAGGATGAAGGCGCGAAGTTGTTGTGTGGCGGAAAGCGGTTGTCGGGCGCGGAGTATGACAAAGGCTATTTCATCGAACCGACGATTTTCGCCGGCGTTGAGACGAAGATGCGCATCGCGCAGGAGGAAGTGTTTGGACCAGTGCTGGCGTTGATGGTTGCGGAAGATTTTGAGAACGCAATGGAGATTGCGAATGGTGTTCGTTTTGGTCTCTCTGCGTCGATCGTTTCAAAGGATCTGACTCGCGTTCATGAGTTTATCGATAGGATCGAAGCGGGGCTAATCACCGTGAACCTCCCGACTGCTGGTGTCGAGTATCAATTGCCCTTCGGCGGCACTAAGGAATCGAGTTTCGGAATGCGCGAACAGGGTCCGCAGGCGATCGATTTCTATTCCGAAACGCGAACGGTCTATCTTCGCTACGCGCAGTAATCCACAGATTACACAGATTGAAGATCCAAATCTGTGTAATCTGTGGATGGTTTTATCCAACTGCGAACTATTGCTGCTTTGTCCCATGCTAACTCTGGAGCTTTTGGTCTGAGTTCGCGTTCGAGAATCTCGAGGAGGTGAAGCGCGGCGTCTGGCACGGGTTTGGAATACGACTCCAGCAGTTCCGCTGCCAACCCCGGTGCTCGCAACTCAACACGCCGGCGCGGGTCAAGAGCATCCTTACGCTCGTCGCTCGTTTCACTGTAAAGAAGATTTAATAACTGATTGATCGCAAATCCATCGATGTACTGCCGCGCGTGCAACAGCTCACCACGAGCGTGCAGTTCACACGCGGACCAAATCACGAGGCAAAGATTCTCAAGCGCTTCGGGCCGGAGTTTCGCCTGCCGGTGTGTCTCACGATGAACGTTGGCGATCAGCTCCGTGATCTGATCGCCGCCGAGAAGAATTCGGTAGCGTTCAAGCTTGCGTGAGTTCACTTCGATCGTATCGAACACGGCAAACTCCACCATGTGCCGGTTACGAAAAAGAATATTGCGGCCGTGAGGCAGATGGCTGACTGCAAACAGGATGTTTTGGTAGTCGGGCAGCCACGAGAGATCCTCAACCAGCGAATCCTGCATACCAGGGTCTGTGATCACCCAGAAATCATGGTCGGACCATTCGTCGCGGAACGTCGGGTCAGCAGTCGATCCCAACGTGACCAGACCAATAACTCCC
>DATEWS010000022.1:0-4052 GCA_035257785.1 Pyrinomonadaceae bacterium | reverse complement strand
TAGAATGGGGCACTGAAAGTAGAACAAGTCAGGAAGAGGGGCTTACCCCCGCTGATCAGGGAATCAGCGAGCGGGGGCAAGCCCCTCTTCCTGACTTGTTCTAACTTAAGTGTGCCGATTATGCGGTAGTCCCCTAGTCTGAATTTTCAGACTTAGGCATTGTCGCCTCGCACTCAATTCACCTTTACGCCCTTAGAAGGTAAAGGCAAGATTTGGAGAGAAATCGAAAGGTAGTTTTTCTAGTTTGGACTTGGCGAATTGGCCGGATGGCCTTGAGCGTCACACTCTTCATCGGAGCAGTTGTAGCGCGGGATAAAGGCATAATAGAACGAGACACGTTCAGGAATCCTCTTATGGGTTGGCGGTCCCTGACAATCGTCGGGAGGTTTCTCGGAGGCTTCTTTCTTATTCATGGTGACGAGCAACGACGTGTTTGTTGCGCCTAACCTTCAATTGAACCGTGACCCCTACAATATCGGCATCGCCATCAACCTGCGGGATCTTAAGCCAAAGCCAAAGGAGTAGAAATGTCAGGTTATTTTCTCCAGACCGCCCATGTAGGGTCGCAGCGCATCGGGAATAATGATTGATCCATCTTCCTGCTGATAATTCTCGAGCACTGCGATCCAGGTGCGTCCGATCGCCAGCCCGGAGCCGTTGAGGGTGTGGACGAATTCGGGTTTTGCGCCGCCTGCACGCCGAAAACGAATCTGTGCGCGGCGTGCCTGGAACGCTTCGTAGTTTGAACACGAAGAGATCTCACGGAACGTATTCTGCGACGGTAGCCAAACCTCGATATCGTAAGTCTTCGCCGAACCAAAGCCGAGATCGCCCGTAGCCAGCGTCACGACGCGATAGTGCAATCCGAGCTTTTGCAGGATCGTCTCCGCATCGCGCGTCAACGACTCGAGCTCCTCGTAAGAGTTCTCCGGCAACGAGTACTTCACCAGTTCAACTTTCTCAAACTGATGCTGACGGATCACGCCACGCGTGTCGCGTCCATAACTACCTGCCTCCGAACGAAAGCAGGGAGTGTAAGCAGCCCAGCGCATCGGCAGTTCCGACGCGTCGAGTATCTCTTCTCGGTGATAATTCGTGACCGGCACCTCCGCGGTCGGAACGAGGTAAAGCTCACGCGGATCTTCGAGCTTGAAAAGGTCCAACTCAAACTTTGGCAACTGTCCGGTGCCGAAAAGTGCAGCACGATTCACGATAAACGGCGGCAGTGTTTCTAGATAACCATGCTCGCGAGTTTGCACTTCGAGCATGAAATTGATGAGCGCACGTTCGAGTCTCGCGCCCGCGCCGTTGAGAATTGCAAACCGCGCGGCGGCAATCTTCGCTGCGCGTTCGAGATCGAGTATGCCGAGTGCAGTGCCGAGATCGACGTGGTCCTTCGGCTCGAAACTAAACTCCGGCGCGTTGCCCCAGCGACGAACCTCGGTATTCGCCGACTCATCAACACCCACCGGAACGCTCTCGTGCGGAATGTTCGGCAACGTTGAGAGCATCTCACGCATGCGCTCTTCCGCCTGGTCGCGCAGTTGGTCCAACTCGGCAATGCGTGTCTTTAACGTACTGACTTCCGCGCGACGTGCGTCTGCTTCGTCCTTCCTGCCTTCTTTCATCAGCGCGCCGATCTCACGACTCGAAGCATTGCGCTGAGCGTTGAGTTGGTCCGACTCGGCGATCACGCGGCGGCGTTCCTCATCGGCGCGCGCGAAATCGTCGAGCGCAGTGGTATCGGCGCGCCGCGCACCGAGCGCAGCGCGCACTTTATCTATGTTTTCTCTGACGTAATTAAGATCCAGCATGGTCCCGCCAGTATCTTACAAGCCACAAAAAAGCACAAAAGGACCAGATTAATTTATTTATTGATGTGCCTTGTGTGCCTTTTCGTGGCTACTTCTTCTGTGCTGCTTTGAGGCTGATTTCAAAACGACAACTGGGACGACCTTCGCGATCGCAGTGTTCCACGACTGGCGCTTTAACAACTTCCGCGACGAGAGTTTCGGCGAGATGACAAACTTCGGGATGAACGCTAACAGCCGCGGCGAGAGGACAACCGTTGCCACGGATTACGATCTTGTCTCCGTGCTTCTCAACTTCCGCAGACCCGCCAATTGCTTCCAACACGTTCACCGCATTTTGCACCCGAGTCTCGATGCTGCCGTCACTTCGCCCGGATGCGTCGGCAGCGACCGCGCGCCCGACTTCCCTTAGCACTGCTTCAATCTCCGCCGGCGTCAAACGATTCTTCAGCACCGCGATGAGTTGGTTGAGCAGAGCGTCGTAAGCTTTCGGAAAAAGTTTGTCTGCTTCGTCAGTTAGGACGTAGGTGAAGTGTGGCTTGCGCGGGCCTCGCCGGAGACCGCTCTGGCGCACGAGTCCATCACGCTCGAGGGTTGCGAGATGGGCGCGGACCGCGTTATCCGTGAGATTTAATTTTTCTGCCAGGTCTTCGACCGTGCAGGCAGAGCTTCGCAAAATGGTAACGATCTGCCCGCGGGTACTGTCAAAAAACCGTTCATCCAGCTTCATCGCTCCCAATTCTAACCGTTTTCTAAAGAAAACACAAAAAGTCAAATAAGTACTTGACTTATTCTGTTAGAGGTGTATTTTGAAGGCAACAACTCTTTTAAGTCAGGAGAAACTGGCAATGGCACAAGCAATAAACAATTCAGCAGGAATAGCCTCAATCGACTCGCGAAGCGTCGCAGCGACGCGTCCGAGTTATCAGGCTTACCAGATTTTGCGTTTCGCATTCACGGTCGCACCTATCGTCGCAGGTCTCGATAAATTTTTTCATGTGCTCGTGAACTGGGATCAATACCTACCCGGCGTTGTCAACTCGCTCACCGGTGGTCACGGGCACCAATTGATGCTCGTCGTCGGCGTGATCGAGATCGTGGCGGGACTCGGAGTCGCATTTAAGCCGCGCATCTTCGCGTACGTCGTGTCGGCGTGGTTGCTGTTGATCATAGCGAATCTGCTCATGATTCCGGGTTACTTCGATGTCGCACTCAGAGACCTTGGCCTTTCACTCGGGGCGCTCGCACTCGCTCGATTGAGCGCGGAGTACGACGTCAACTGATCGCGGGGAGGGGACGATGACAACAAGAGTATTGACAAAACTCACGTTGGTGCTCGTGGTCGCGGCTATATTCGTCGTTGTTTCCAGCTACAAAACAGCGAGCGCAGACACAGATGCAAACGCGCAACAAATGCTCTCCGAAGGCAAACAGACCTTTCGTTTCGATACGTTTGGCGACGAAGCATTCTGGAGTGATGCACTGCAACTGCACCGTGCGATCGCGGGTGCAAAGTTCGGCGGTGTTGGTCCTGGCGTCAGTCCCGTGACCGCGCTCGCAGTTGGTTTGAAAGTCGATTCGGAAGCACTTCCGTCATCACTGGTTTCGCAATTGAAACGCGGCCGCGTGAATCTCGAAGATCCGGCGACAACACTCGCATTACTCAAACTCAACGCAGTCGTCGGCGTTAAAGGATCGTTCAGCGGTGACGGCAGTCTGCGGGCAGTAGGGATCACTTGTGCACTCTGTCATTCGACAGTTGATAACTCATTCGCGCCCGGCATCGGCAAGCGTCTCGATGGCTGGGCCAATCGTGATCTCAACGTCGGGGGAATCGCAGCGTTGAGTCCAAACCTTGCGCCGGTCGCACAACTGCTCGGCGTGAGTGAAGCGACGGTCCGAACTGTCCTGCAAAGTTGGGGACCGGGGAGGTTCGATGCAGAGTTGTTTCTCGACGGCAAGGCCTTCCGTCCCGATGGCAAATCCGCGTCGACGCTTATCCCACCGGCTTTCGGTCTCGCCGGTGTGAACCTTCACACCTGGACCGGCTGGGGATCGGTGACACATTGGA
Organism: Pyrinomonadaceae bacterium; assembly: GCA_035257785.1. GTDB lineage: Bacteria > Acidobacteriota > Blastocatellia > Pyrinomonadales > Pyrinomonadaceae > PSRF01. Next base: position 170 of record DATEWS010000022.1, on the reverse strand, counting down.
ATGCTTTCGTCGCAAATCTCGAGATGCACGGTCAGGGCACGTTCTATGATCCGCGATTGAACGATGCCGTGAAGTTTCCGATTGCCGCGGCCAACGGATTCGGCAACGTACGCAGGCATCCGGATTTGATCACAGCCAAACTTCCCGCGCTTCACTTTTATCAACTTGCA
>DATEWS010000021.1:0-13102 GCA_035257785.1 Pyrinomonadaceae bacterium | reverse complement strand
CACGAAGAAACCGAACGCAGCATGAATCTCACGGCGCGCTGGGCCAAACGCTCAAGAGAAGCCTTTGATCGACTACAAGCCGAAGGCGCCGACACTGGCCGCCTCGAAGCCGAAGAACTGAGCGGCACTCAAGCACTCTTCGGCATCCTCCAGGGCGCCGGCCATCTCGATCTGCGACGAGTCAGCCTCGAACAAACGGTAAACATCGGCTTTGACGGTTACGCCATCGGCGGATTGAGCGTCGGTGAAGAGAAGTCGGTGATGTTTGAAGTGATTGAAGACATCGCGCCTCGAATGCCCAAAGACGCTCCGCGATACCTGATGGGAGTTGGTACACCAGAGGATCTCGTCGAGGCAGTCGCTCGCGGCGTGGACATGTTTGACTGCGTCCTGCCGACGCGAAACGGCCGCACCGGACAGGCATTCACATCCCGCGGCAAGTTAAATATCAAGAACGCGCAATTCACAAACGACACGCGTCCGCTCGACGAATCGTGCGGTTGTTCAGTCTGCCGGCGGCATTCGCGGGCCTATCTCCGCCATCTATATACAACTGGGGAAATGCTGGCGAGTATCTTCCTGACCCACCATAATCTGGCCTTCTTCCTTGACACCATGCGAGGCGTGAGGCAATCTATCCGGTCTGGCGATTTCCCAAAATTTCGGCGTGAATTCACCGAGCGCTTGAATGCGAATGGTGAATAGCGTCTAATCCTTCGTAACAAAAGAGGTCAATTGCAAACCTTTTTTATTTTCTTTCAGGCTGGTTTAGGTGGACTTGCGCAGCTCCTGCCCATCTTTCTCATCATCGCCGTTTTCTATGTCCTATTAATAAGGCCTCAACAGAAGCGGCAAAGGCAATTACAGGAAACGATCGCCAGCCTCAAGACGGGTGATCGCATAATCACGACGGGCGGTATTATCGGCGTGATAACCATGGTGAGAGAAACCACTTTCCTGATCCGCAGCGCCGACAAGACGATCCTCGAGATCGCTCGGTCGGCGATTGCTGATATCGATCACGAGGGAAAACAAGCTGGTTAAGAGTATTTAAGAACAGTAGACCTTTCGGCAATGAAGAAACACAACCTTCTCGCGCGCGTAATCATAATTGCAGTCGTTACTCTCCTCGGTCTTTATGCTGTGATTGGTCCGCGTCGTCGCCCGACGTTAGCTGACTTCAAGTGGTCCGGAATCAAACAGCAACTCGCTAACAATATTCACCTCGGACTTGACCTCCAGGGCGGTTCGCATCTCGTGATGCGTGTAAAAACCGAAGAGTTTCTGAAACGACTGACTGAAGACAACTTCGTCGCCGCTCAAAACGCGGCTAAAGATGCGGGCTTTGACGTCAAAGGCGGTCGCGCTGACGCCAGTCCCGGCAACTATCGCGTCGTTGTCGAACCTGCCGACGCTTCGAAAATCAACGACATCAAGGATGCTGTCCAGAAGAAAGTCGAACTCGGCGACACTTCCGTTTGGAGTTACTCAGGATCAGGCGGAGTTCTTACGTGGACGATGACGTCAGCCGCCGAGCGAACGCTGGCCGACAACGCCACCACACAGGCCCTGAACATCATCGAGAGCCGTATCAACGCCCTCGGTGTCGCAGAACCCACACTACAAACTCACGGCGCGCAAACGTCACACCAGATTCTCTTGCAGATGCCCGGCGTTCAGGATCCGGAGCGAGTTAAGAACGTGTTGCAAGGCGAATCACGACTGGAGTTGGTACACGTTATTAGTCCGCCGTCGCCACAGCCGGCAGCGACGTACGGATCGGAGCAAGAAGCCATCGCTTCGCTGAGCAGCGCCGGCACGGTGCCGCCGAATCGCAAGGTCGTCCCTTACCAGGAACGTAATGACGCAGGCGCCGATAAGAATCAACAAAAACCGAAGCAGTGGGTTGTCATTGAAGTGCCGTCAATTATCGACGGCAGTGAGTTGAGAAACGCTCTTGCCAGCCAATCACAGGGCGGCAGATCCGATGAGTTTGAGATCGACTTCTCGTTGAAAAAAGCCGGCGCTGATAAGTTTGGCGCCTGGACTGGTTCACATATTAACGAATATATGGGCGTCATGCTGAACGGCGAAGTCCGGTCGATCGCGTTTATCAAGTCGCAGATTTACGACCGCGGCTCGATCAGTGGTCGCTTTACTAAGCAGAGCGCGGAAGATTTGGCGCTGACGTTGCGCTCCGGCGCATTGCCGGCTCCGATCGAGTATCTCGAGGAGCGCACGGTTGGACCAAGCCTCGGCGCCGACTCAATCAAAGCAGGCGTGCGGGCATCGCTGGTTGGACTCGCTTTAGTTATCGTGTTCATGCTCGTTTATTACCGCGGTTCTGGAGTGAACGCAGTAGTCGCCTTGATACTGAACATGATCCTGATGATGGCCGGTCTGATCGTGTTTGGCGCAACGCTCACGTTGCCCGGTATCGCTGGAATCATCCTGACGATCGGTATGGCGGTCGACTCGAACGTGCTCATATTTGAACGTATCCGTGAAGAGTTGCGATCAGGCAAGACCGTTCCATCGGCAGTCGATCTTGGATTCAATCGTGCGTTTGTTACGATCATCGACACGCACGTCACTACGATTATTTCATCACTGTTTCTATTTGTATTCGGCACTGGACCGATACGTGGATTCGCAGTGACGCTGGTGATCGGACTGCTGATCAACTTGTTCTCGGCGGTCTATGTATCGCGCACGATTTTTATCTGGTTGCTCTCACGCAAGAAAGTGGAGTCATTGAGTATTTAGAGAGTTGTCATGTTTCAAATCCTTCACGATGTAAATGTTGATTGGCTGGGTGGCCGCCGCTGGTTCGTCGGCGTCTCCGTATTGGTGATGCTGGCTGGTTTGGGTTCCGCGATTTTCCGGCAAGCTACGGGTCGCCAGGCTTTTAACCTCGGCGTTGATTTCAAAGGCGGAACTGTTGTTACCGCGAGATTCAAGCAACGACCGGCAGACGATGCGATCCGAAGCGCCCTCGTCAGCAAAGGCCTCAGCGATGCGGTAGTGCAGCCCGTTACCGATAGGAACGACACGGTTCTTATCAAAGTACCGCTCGAGGCTGAGGGCCAGGATGGCCGCGCTCGCGTGCGAGAAGCGTTGAGTACGTTCGGAGCTGAAGCACCTGCGACCAGTGAACTGGAAGCAGATCCAAATGCGGCTTATAAGATCGTCGGCACTGACGCAGTCGGCGCGATTGCCGGTGCTCAGTTAAGAAACAAGGCGATCGCCGTTACCCTCGCGGCGCTAGTGGGAATTCTGATTTACATCGCAGTCCGGTTTGAATGGACCTACGGCGCAGCGGCCGTTATCGCCGTTTTTCACGACGTGCTCGTTACGCTCGGTTTCTTCTCGATCTTCCAATTGGAAGTTGGGTTGACGGTGATTGCAGCGCTCTTGACTCTCGTCGGATTTTCGGTAAACGACACGATCGTCGTCTTTGACCGCATCCGCGAAAATCGCAAGCTGCACCGGCGTGACTCGCTGTACAAGATCACCAACGATTCGATCAACCAGACGCTTTCCCGAACCATTATTGCGAATGGACTGGTGTTTTTATCAGTTCTGGCGATGGTGCTTTTCGGGGGCGACGTGTTGCGCGTCTTTTCGTTGGCGCTGTTCATCGGGGTGATTTTCGGTACCTACTCGTCCATCGCGGTAGCGAGTCCGATCATGGTCTGGTGGGAGCAGCGACTTGAAGCGGCGAATCGTGCTGCGGCATTAAGTTTCAATCAACCAGTAAGGGGTGGGGCACGGAATCCGGCTAAGCCACCAACGGGTCGTGAGCCAATCACACCACGCGCGCGCAAAGCGGGCCGCGCGTGAGTGGATCTCTCTGCGGCCTTTGCGAATCTCTGCGACCTCTGCGTTAAAGAGGCGATTTTCACGCAGAGTTCGCAGAGATACACAGAGGGCCGCAGAGAACTAGTTTACGCTTGACTTTGAAACACTATGCGGACTAGACTGCGCTCGTTGCTGGCCAATTAAATATCTCAAGTGTCGACCCCGCGGTGTGAATTCGCAAGTTGGGCGCGGCGGCGGTGTGTTGAGCGGGCCGGCGGGTTTTTTCTCGCACAGCGGCTTTCCAATCTGATGTGCTCAATATCGCAGGAGCTGCTGTTTCCCCTCTTAATGACGGAACGCAAGCGGTATTAAATCGACATTTGCGAGGCAATTACTGCTTAAACTTTCGTAACCCCTGATCCATTTGGCGCCGGAGTCGGAGGATAAATATCAATGTTCGATAATCTTGTTGAGTCAAGTTCGCACAAGGACGATATCACGCGAAAAGGCTCATTCATTGGTGTCACTGCGTTAATTTACGGTGTGCTGATGCTGGCTTTCTTTGTGGCCGGCATTTACTGGTACGACGCTCATCTCGATGAGCAGACGCTGGAGCTCACCACGCTCGTGGCTCCCGTGCCTGTTCCTCAGCAACAAAAACAAGAGGAACAGAAGCAGGAGGCTAAGCCAACCAAGACCGAAGCTAACGTCGACGTCCGCAAGGAACTGATCGCCGACGTCACGCGCACTGAGTTGGTGCCGAAAGAAGTTTCGGCCAAAGCCAGTGACGTGCCGCCAGTGAGATCAGGTGTTACCACCATTATTGGTAACCAGAACGTAACTTCCTCGGCACCCATGCCGGCCGGTCCTGGTTCAGGCACCGTGACGACAGGAACCACCAAAGTCCAGATTGCCGACGAACCGCCGCCCCCGGCGTCGACGCCAACTCCGCCTCGTGCTCCCATTTCGGGCGGTGTGCTAAACGGCAAAGCGATCAACTTACCGAAACCAGCGTATCCACCGATCGCCAGAGCAGCTCATGCTTCGGGCACTGTGGTCGTCCAGGTGTTGATTGACGAAAACGGCAATGTTGTCTCAGCACACGCCGTATCAGGGCACCCTCTGTTACAGGGAGCTGCCGTTGGTGCTGCGCGTCAAGCGAAATTCTCCCCAACGAAACTTTCGGGGCAGCCAGTTAAAGTTACCGGAGTGATCCAGTACAACTTCGTGGCGCAATAACTGCGGAGAGCATTTGTCGTGTCGCCGCGATTACCGTGGGTCGTCCCGGCTTCTCTGCTTGCTATCAATCAAATAAAACCTTTTGGAGGGGTTTACCGTGACAATTCTAATGAGTCTTTTAGGAACCAAGGCCCTCGGTCTCTTCATGCTGTTGCAGGAAGCCGCAGCCAGCCCGGCAGAAGGCAACGCGGCAACGCAATTCACGTTGACCGAGATGGTGAAGAACATGGGTGGCGTCGCTATCGCCGTCGTCATCGTGTTGTTGATTATGTCAGTTTACTCAATCGCCATCATGGTTGAGCGTTACCTGACTTACTCGGCGGCGAAGAAGCAGTCGCGCGAGTTTGCGCCGCGTGTCGCGCAGGCGTTGAAGAACGATCGTATCGAAGAGGCGATCAATATCAGTGACAAGCATCGCAAATCGCACCTGGCCATGGTCGTCAGCAGCGGCTTGCAGGAGTTTCGTGCCCATGAAGCGTCAACCGATATTTCCGGTGACGAGATCGAAGCTTCGAAGCGCGCGTTGCAGCGAGCGATTGCTATCAAAACGGCGGAATTCAAACGTGGTCTCTCCGGGCTCGCGACGATCGGTTCGACCGCTCCGTTTGTGGGTCTGTTCGGTACGGTGTTCGGCATCATCAACGCGTTCCGCGGCATGAAGAACGCTGAGTCGGCTGGTATCGCGGCTGTGGCCGGCGGTATCTCGGAAGCGTTGTTTACCACCGCGCTCGGATTGCTCGTGGCGGTGCCTGCGGTGTGGCTGTTCAACTACTTCACCGGCAAGGTCGATGGCTTCGTAGTTGAGATGGATAACTCGGCTTCAGAGCTGGTCGACTACTTCATCAAAAACCGCACGAAGCAGTTGAAAGCCTAACGCGTACGCGAATTAGAAACGCCGGATGAAGTTTTAGCCGTTGGTGCGGTCCAGCTGCTCCGGCGTTTACGGGCTTGAAGTAAAGGAGATTTGTTATGGGAATGTCAGGTGGAGGCGGTGGGGGCGGCCTACAGTCAGAGATTAACGTCACCCCGATGGTCGACATCATGTTGGTGCTGCTGATCATCTTCATGGTGGTCACGCCGTTCTTGCAGCAGGGCATCACGGTTGCGCTGCCGAAGAACATGACCAACCCCGATATCGATCCGAACATTATCAAGGAGTCGTCGATCGTGATTTCCATTCCGAACGACGGCGAGTATTACCTTGGTAAGATCAAGGTCCCGAAAGAACAGCTCACCGAGAAGGTCGATACGATGCTCAACAACAAGAACCGCAAGGACGAGGATCGCATCGTTTACATCAAGAGTGGCGTGGGCGTGAGTTACGGCGACGTTGTCAACGTGATTAATGAAGTTCGCAAGCTCGGAGTCGACAAGATCGGGCTCGTGGCCGACAAGAAGAAGGGTGGCGCTGCTGCCAAACCGGCCGCTTAAGAACGTATTTATTGAACGAGGAGAGAAATCCAGATGTCGATGGGCGATAGTGATATAGAGAAAAGAAGCAGTACCACGGCCCAGCCGTATATCAACGTGACGCCGTTGATTGACGTCTTGCTGGTGCTGCTGATTATCTTCATGGTCGTCACGCCATTGAAGCCGAGCCGGTTCAAGGCTGATATTCCGACCCAGCGGGATCCTAATGAAGACCTGAGTAAACTGAAACCAAATCCACTGACGTTGGTGGTGACAATCGGTTCTGATCTTTCAATTAAGCTGAATCAGGATGCGCTTGGTTCGGTAAACGAAACCACACCGCTGGCGCAGAAATTGGCGCAGGTGTTTCAACAACGCAAAGAAACCCATGCATACAGGGTAGGGTTTGAAACGCGGTCTGACCTCAGGGAAGAAGATCGTATAGAGAAGACTGTCTTCGTGAAAGCGCCACGCGCAACGAAATATGGCGACGTCGTTAAAGTGATTGACGCCATTAAAGGCGCCGGCGCGAGTCCGGTCGGATTACAGGTGGACGATCTTCCTTAGTAACTATGGATTGGCCGAAGTATTGATAAAGGCCCAGAACTCGCCCCGGTCGATGCTCGTCGCCAGTCTAATAAATTGGAGTCACGGATAAATGAAACTCTCTCAGACCAGGATCGCCATCATTGTTTTGGCGATCCTTGTATTGGCGATCCTTGTTGCCACCGCTTCCGGTTGCGGAGTTATCAATCGAATCAGGGCTAAGAACCAGTTGAACGAGGCAGCGCGCGCTTACCGCGAAGGCAGATTCCCGGAAGCGGAGCAGCATTCCAGGGAGGCCGCCTCACTGGATCCTAACAACAAGACTGCCCCGATGTTCATCGCTCGTACGATTCACGCGCAGTATCGTCCCGGCGTGCAGAGTCCAGAGAATATTGCCAAGGCCCAGGAGGCAATTCAGGCTTACCAGCAACTCCTCGACAAGAATCCGAAGGACGAAGAAGCTTACAAGGCGATCGCATACCTCTACGGCGCCATCAAGGAAGACGACAAGCTGAGACAATGGATCTCGGCGCGCGCCGCCAATGAGACCGCCGAACCGGAGAAGAGAGCCGAGGCGTACGTTGTGCTTGCCAGCAAGGACTGGGATTGTTCTTACAAGATCACAGAGCAGACGGGCGTAAAATTTACGAATGTTGATCCGGCCACTAACCGGGCCACCGTTTCGTACAAAAAACCGAAAGAGCAGAAAGAGTTCGATCAAGCCCAGATGTGCGTGAAGCAGGGGCTGGTGGAAGCGGAAAACGCAATCAAGTTTGATTCAAACAATGAATCAGCCTGGTCCTACAAGACAAACCTTTTGCTCGAGGCGTCCAAGCTGGCTGAAATGGACGGGCAAACGGAACAAAAGGCTCAGTATCAAAAAGAGTATGAAGCCGCTCTGAAGCGCACCACTGAATTGAGTGTCGCGAATCAGAAGCGCAAGGAAGAGGAAGAGAAGAAGTCAGCCTCTCCGCCAAAGGGTTAATCTTGTAACAAAAGAAGCCGCAGATCTTCGCGGATTAACACGGATCAGATTCAGATCAGTGTTAATCCGCGTAGATCTGTGGCCGTTTCCTTTTTTGTTATAATTTTTCCGTAACTGATGATCCGGATCGAAGACATCGTCGAAAAAGTCTCCAACAACCACGCTCAGGCCGACCTCGATCTGCTGCGTCGGGCCTACCTGTTCTCAGCCAAGGAACACAAAGGCCAGAAGCGTGCCTCGGGTGAGTCGTACCTCGTACACCCGCTCGAAGTCGCGAATATCCTCGCTGACATGAAGCTCGACGAAGTGTCAGTCGCCACCGGACTGCTGCACGACGTCGTCGAAGACACACTCGTTGATCTCGACACGATCCGCCGTTACTTCGGTGAGGAGATCACGCACCTGGTTGATGGTCTCACTAAGATCGCGCAGATCAGCAATATCTCGCGCGAAGAGCAACAGGCAGAGAACGTTCGCAAAATGTTACTGGCGATGGTCGACGACGTGCGCGTGGTGCTCGTCAAACTCGCCGATCGCCTGCACAACATGCGCACGCTTCAGTATCTCAACCCCGAGAAGCGCAAGCGTATCGCCGAAGAGACGATGGAGATCTTCGCGCCCATCGCCCATCGTTTGGGAATGGGTAAACTTCGTGGTGAGCTCGAGGATCTCGCGTTTCGCCATCTTCATCCGGAAGACTATCGCGAGCTCGCCGAACAACTCGAAAAACGACGTCCTGAAAACGAAGCGTTTCTGAAGGGTGTCACCGCTCGTATCGAAGAGAAGATGAACGAGGCTGAAGTGCCCTTCGTTCTCGTCGAAGGCCGCGTGAAGCGACTCTATTCAATCTGGAAAAAACTGCGCGCGCAAAAGATCAGTCTCGATCAGGTTTACGATCTTGTCGCAGCGCGCATCATCACGCCCAACGAAGTGCGCCACTGCTACGCTGCACTCGGTGTGGTTCATAACAACTGGAAACCTGTTCCCGGTCGCATCAAAGACTGGATTGCTACGCCGCGCGACAATCTGTATCAGTCGCTGCACACGTCGGTGATTGGTTCGAACCTGCAGTCATTCGAAGTCCAGATTCGCACGGAAGAGATGCATCACGTCGCCGAGGAAGGCGTGGCTGCGCACTGGAAATACAAGGAAGGGAAACGCGGCGCGCGCGACGACGATCAGGCTTTGCAGGCGTTGCGATCCCTTGTCGAATGGACTCAGGAAGTAAAAGACTCGAAAGACTTTCTCGATTCACTCAAGCTGGACCTGTATCCGAAAGACGTTTACGCGTTCACGCCGATGGGCAAAGTGATCCAGTTGCCACGCGGCGCGACGCCGGTTGATTTTGCTTATATGATCCACTCCGAAGTAGGTAACACGTGTACCGGTGCGCGCATCAACGGTCGCATGGTCCCGCTGCGAACGCAGATTCAGAATGGCGACGTGGTGGAGATTCTCACGGCCTCGAGCGCTCATCCGTCGCGGGATTGGTTGAACTTCATCGTCACTTCGCGCGCGCGTAATCGAGTTCGTCACTGGGTCGCCGAACAACAACGCGCCGAGTCGATCGAGATCGGACGGAAGCTGTTTGAGAAGGAAGCCTCGCGCTTTCAACTGTCGCCCAAGAAACTACTCAGCGACACGGACAAGGACATGAAACGCGTCGCTAGTGACTATGGTTACGGCCGCGTCGACGATCTATTGGCCGCGATCGGATACGGCAAGCTCGTGCCGCGCAACGTCATCGCGAAGTATCTTGGACCAGAACAGTTTGAACAACTCGATAAGCAGAAGGAGTCGCGGCTCAGAAGTGGAGTACGCGCAGTCAAACGTCTTATTCGTCTCGGCGACGATTCGATCCTCGTTCGCGGTATCGACGATTTGATGGTTACGCGCGCGCGTTGCTGCAACCCGCTGCACGGCGAAGAGATCATCGGCTACGTCACTCGCGGCAAAGGCGTCGCAGTTCACACTACGCGCTGCAAGAACGTCAAACAGTTGATGATCAATCGCGAGCGGATCGTTGAAGTTGAATGGGCCGGACGTCCGGAGAAGACGGCGTATGCAGTGAAACTGCTGGCGATCACCGAAAACCGCACCGGCATGATTGCGGGAATCACGGGCGCCATTTCCGACATGAAGACCGGCATTCGCGACGCGCGGGCATCAGTCGCATCCGACGAGCGCGGTCACATCGAAGTGACGGTGGAAGTGTTTGACGTGAAGCACCTCGACCGCGTCATCGGTTCCATTAAAGGCGTGCCCGGCGTGCTGGACGTGGAGCGCATGCAGGGCGTCGCTTAAAGCCAGTGGCAGAAGCAGTTTGGCGAAGCAGGTAGTTCAAAGTAATCCTGGACCTGTTAACTGCTCCTGCTTTTGTGCTTCCTTGTGGCATCTGCTAGAATCCCGCCTTTGTTTTGAGGGAAAGAATCCAAACAGATAACGCCCCCGGTGCCATTGGCCCTTATTCGCAGGCGATTAAGGCTAATGGATTTGTGTTTGTTTCCGGCCAGATTCCGACGAATCCGGAGACCGGGGAGTTTGTTGCAGGCGGAATTGCCGAACAGACTGAGCAGGTTTTTAAGAACCTGAAGGCAGTGCTGGAGGCCGCAGGCAGCAGTCTCGATCAAGTTGTTAAAACGACAGTGTTCCTGGCAGATATGAAAGAGTTTTCCGGAATGAACGAGGTCTATGCGAAGTTCTTTTCGGGAGCACCGCCGGCAAGAGCTACGGTTGCGGCTGCAGGTTTACCGCGAGATGCCAGGGTTGAAATTGAAGCGGTAGCAGTGGTTTCCGAATAAGTTCGGAATAAAACAACCGGCGCCGAGTGACGCCGGTTGGAGGTTGACTGAAGCAGGTTTCAGGCTTACGCCGCCTTGGAGACTTTGCCCGCCTTGATGCAGGTTGTACAAACCTTCATCCGGCGCGCGCCACCCTGAGGAGCCTGCACGCGAATCGACTGTAGATTCGGATCGAAGCGTCGCTTAGTGCGATTGTTCGCGTGCGAGACATTGTTGCCGAATTGTGGGCCTTTACCGCAAACTTCGCAACGTTTGGCCATTTTTTTCAACCTCCAGAATTCTTGGGTTTCTTTACCGGCGTTTCCGGCATCATACGGTCTGTAATCTTGCCGTAATCAGAAACCAAGTCTTATAGCAAACGGTTTTCTAAGTCGTCAAGCAAGGGCGACTTGGAGTCAGGTATTAGTTAGTTAAAGGAGCAGAGTTAAAGTGCGCAACATCGCAAAAGTTCTTGCCGTTACTTGTTTGGTCGCTGCGGGCCTCGTGCTGAATGGGTGTTCCTCCTCGGGCACAGAGGCCAAAGACAATACCGTGGCCGCTACTGTTAATGGCCACAACATCATGCTCAACGAAGTCGAGCGCGCGATAAATCAACAAACGAACGGTAACCCGTCCGCGCTGAATCAACTCCAGTTGGCCCAGGCCCGGTTGACAGTCCTCGACACTCTCATCAAACGAGAAGTGATGTTTCAGCGTGCGGAGAGAGAAAAACTTCTTCCCACTGATGCACAGATCGACGGCGTCATCGCAACGCAAAAGCAAAACAGCGGCATGACTGCTGAAGATTTTGATAAGAGTCTGAAAGCACAAAATCTGTCGATTGAGACTCTGCGTGAAGAAGCACGAAAGGATCTGGCCATCGCCGCGCTACAGGACAAGTACAACGGCAAGATCGACATCAGCGATCGAGAAGTTGAAGAGTATTACAACGCCAACCGCCAGGACTTCAAAAATGAGCGCGGCGTCTCGCTGGCGATGATCATGGTCGACCCCGCTGACAATAGTAGTACCGGAATCAGGGACGACGCGAAGAATGAGACCGACGCGAAACTGAAGATCGACAACATCTATCAGCAGCTTCAGGGAAGAGCCGATTTTGCTGAGGTCGCTCGTGCTAAGAGTGAAGACATCAATAGCTTGCGCGGCGGCGGTGATATCGGTTTCGCTACGGAAGATGCTCTCAAGGCGAATAATTTTCCGCCTGAGCTGATCGCGAGTCTCTTTGGTCCAATGCAGGTGGGTGATTACACTCAGCCGACGCGTTTCAGTAGCGGTAAGTGGTACATCTTTAAACTTGCTGAGAAGCGCCTGACGACTGAGAATTTGACGTTGGAGAGTCCGGGTGTGCGCCAGCAGATCACGCAGGCACTGACTAACCAGCGCAAGCAGATTCTCAACGCGGCACTGTTGGAAACGGCGATGAACGAAGCCAAGATCGTGAATCATCTCGCGACCAACATGATCAATAATCCGAGTAACCTCGGTTTGCGTCCGGCCGCGACTGGTGCTGCGACTTCACAGCCGACGCAGGCGCCGAGCCAGGCGCCGGCCTCAACTCCCGCGACGACAACCAGCAGCTCACCCGTAACAGTGAAGCCCGCCGCATCACCGAAGTAACAGTGGAGCAGGAGCAGCGAGCAGGAGCAGGATGCGTTAACCTGCTCCTGCTTGCTGTTTCCTGCTACTGATTACGATGTTGTTTCGTCTTTCCGATGTTTATAAATCTTACGGCGTGCAGGACGTCCTGCGCGGCGCTTCACTACAGGTGAACGCGGGCGAACACGTTGGCCTCGTAGGTCGGAACGGCGCCGGCAAGAGCACTATCTTTCGTCTTGTCAGAGCTGAAGAGGCGGCCGATCGCGGCGACGTGATTCGCGCGCGCGGCGTGAAGCTGGGCTTGTTGGACCAGCACGTTCACTTCAAACCGGGCTCGACCGTACATGAGTCAGCCCTCGCGGCATTCGGTCGCTTACAGCAGATCGAACACGAGATGCACGAGCTCGAGCATCGCATGGCGGAAGCCGGTGACGATCTCGAAAAAGTTCTCGAGCGTTACAGCGATCTGCAACAGGAGTTTGAGCACGAGGGTGGTTTTGAGTACGCCGCGCGAGCGGAAGCGATTCTTCAGGGACTTGGCTTCGATCGTCAAATGTGGTCGCTGGAAACTGAGAAACTCTCGGGCGGCCAGCAGAATCGTCTCGGGCTTGCATGTTTGCTGTTGGCAGCGCCTGATATTTTGTTGCTCGATGAGCCCACGAACCATCTCGATGTAAACGCAGTTGAGTGGCTGGAAGAGTTTTTACAGGAGTATGAGGCCGCG
>DATEWS010000020.1:0-5944 GCA_035257785.1 Pyrinomonadaceae bacterium | reverse complement strand
TTGCAGGAGTATGGCGCGATCGTTGTGGTTGAGACATTGGCCGACGGCTGTGAGATCGTGAATGAGCTCGCGCCGGAGCACGTGCAAATAGTGACGCGTGATGATGAAGCACTCGCGGCAAAGATCAAACATGCGGGTGCGATCTTCTTCGGAGCGTACACGCCTGAGGCAGTTGGTGATTATCTGGCTGGTCCAAATCACGTACTACCTACCGGAAGGACGGCGCGTTTCTCGTCGGCGTTGGGTGTTTACGACTTCGTGAAGCGCACGAGTTTGTTGCGGTATTCAGAGGAAGCGTTCAACGAAGTTGCTGAGAGTGTTGCGGTCCTTGCTGAAGCGGAGGGGCTTGGAGGTCACGCGCGATCAGCGTTGATTCGGAAAAACCATCTCACGCGGCGGCGCAACGGCGCAACGGAGACGCAAAGCTAATCAACGGTTTCGTTGCGCCGCTGCGCCGCTGCGTGAGAAATCCACTATCGATTATGAACCCAGTAGACGTCATCAAACCAGCGGTGCGAGCGTTGCGCGCGTACACACTCGCGCCGCATCGTGCGTCGATCAAGCTTAACCAAAACGAGAACCCGTGGGACGCGCCCGCGCGCATTAAAGAAGAGGTGTTGCGTCGTTTCGCTGCACGCAACTGGTCGCGTTATCCGGATTTTGTTCCGACGAATTTGCATGAACGACTCGCGGAGTTTGCCGGTTGGAAGGCTGACGGGATTCTCGCGGGCAACGGTTCCAACGAGCTGATCCAGGCGGTGCTCATGGTGACGATGGGTTCGGGGAAACGAGTCCTCATTTCCGAACCTACGTTCACGTTGTATCGCCAGGTCGCCACAGTACTCGATGGCGAAGTCGAGACGGTTTCGCTGACGCCCGATTTGAAATACGACAATGAAGCATTACTTAACATGATCGAGACGCGGCAGCCTGATGTCACAATCATCTGCTCGCCAAACAATCCGACGGGCTGCGTCATCGATCAAAATGCACTGCGATCGATATTGAGTGCGTCGCAAGGGATTGTCGTGATCGATGAGGCTTATCACGAGTTTGCGGGCCACTCAGTTGTGCCGCTGCTTAACGAATACGACAACCTGGTTGTGTTGCGCACGTTCTCAAAGGCGATGGCTTATGCAGCGTTGCGTATTGGTTATCTGCTGGCGGCGCCGGATCTGGTTCGAGAGATCAGGAAGGCGGTGTTGCCTTACAACCTGAACGTGTTTTCGCAAATCGCGGCGGAAGTCGCGATGGAAAACTACGAGCGTGAGTTGCGTCCCCTCGTTAAACAGATCGTTTCCGAACGCGATCGATTGTTCGACGAGTTGTCGCGGATCGACGGTTTGACGCCAGTCGAATCAGAGGCAAACTTCATCCTCGTTAAATCGGCCACGGATCCAACGCGGATCTTTGCGGATTTATTGAAGCAGGATATTTTGATTCGCAACGTGAGTGGCTATCCGATGTTGCGAGAGTATTTTCGATTCAGTGTCGGTACGCCGGAGGAGAACAATTCTCTGTTAAGAGCAATAAAATGAGAACCGCTAACGTACACCGCAAGACGAAAGAGACTGACGTGCGCGTCGAACTTAATCTCGACGGCAGCGGGCAATCGAGCGTTTCCATCGGCTTGCCCTTTCTCGAACACATGCTCGAACTGTTCGCGAAGCATGGCCTCTTCGATTTGCAAATCACTTGCAACGGCGATCTGGAGATTGACGACCATCATTCGGTTGAAGACATCGCGATCACGTTGGGCCAGGCGCTGGTCCAGGCGCTCGGAGACAAGGCGGGCATCAATCGTTATGGTGAAGCGGTGGTGCCAATGGATGAAGCGCTGTGTCGTTCCGTGATCGATCTGTCGGGACGGTTTTATTTGGTTTACGAAGTAACGGTGCGTCGTCAGATGATTGGAAATTTTTCGGTCGAACTGGCGGAACACTTCTGGCGATCGTTTGCTGAGACCGCGAAGTTTAACCTTCACATCGATTGCCTGCGCGGCCGCAATACACATCATATTCTTGAAGGAACGTTCAAGGCCTCAGCGCGCGCGTTGCGTGCCGCAGTAGAGCGGAACAGTCGCATTGTTGGAGTGCCAAGCACGAAGGGTTCGTTATGAATCGCGTGGCGATTATCGATTACGGCGTCGGCAATCTGCGCTCGGTTGAAAAAGCGTTTGCCGCGACCGGGTGTGAAGCGAGTATCAGCAGCGACGAGAGTTTTTTGCGTAGCGCGGAGAGACTTGTTCTGCCGGGTGTCGGTGCATTTGCTGCGTGCATGAAGGCGCTGCAAGAGACGGGTTTTGATCGACTCGTGCGTGAGCGCGCGACTGCGGGAACGCCGTTGCTTGGTGTTTGTGTTGGCATGCAGTTGTTGTTTGAAGAGTCGGAGGAGTTTGGATCGACGCGCGGCTTGGGTTTGTTAAAAGGTCGCGTGCGTAGATTTGACGGCGATCTCGTCGTGCCGCAGGTTGGTTGGAATCGAATTTATCAGAAGCGGCCGCATGCGTTGTTTGAAGGAATCGAGAATGGATCGTTCTGTTACTTCGTGCACTCGTTTTATTGCGAGCCGCAGGACGATGCGGTTGTAGCGGGTGAGACTGAGTACGGGCGGCGCTATGCGTCGGTGGTTGCACAGGGAAATGTTTGTGGTGTGCAGTTTCATCCTGAGAAGAGTCAGGATGTGGGTTTGCGAATGCTGAGAAACTTCGCCACAGTTGAACACGGATCTCCGACACAGATTTAAGAAAATCCGTGCATGAAATCCGTGTTTATCTGTGGCTAAAAAGATGTTAGCTAAACGAATCATTCCGTGTCTCGACGTTGACAATGGCCGCGTGGTCAAAGGAATTCGGTTTGTCTCGCTGACGGACGCGGGTGATCCGGTGGGCCAGGCGAAGCGCTACGATCTGGAAGGCGCTGATGAGTTAACGTTCTTAGACATCACCGCCTCTTCTGATCGTCGTGAAATAGTTGCGGAACTCGTGCGTCACGTTGCCGATGAGGTATTCATTCCGTTCACCGTCGGTGGCGGCTTGCGATCGGTAGAAGACATTCGTGCGATCCTGCGTTCGGGTGCAGACAAGATCAGTTTGAACACGGCTGCGGTCGAAGATCCTGAGTTGATCAAAGCCTGCGCGGAGACTTTTGGCAGCCAGTGTGTTGTCGTCGCGATCGATGCGCGCCGCCGGGCGCAAGGCAGTTGGGAAGTTTACACGCATGGTGGTCGTCAGGCGGTTGGATGCGATGCGCTTGAATGGGCCATGCGCGCGGAGAGTCTCGGCGCGGGTGAGATCTTGTTGACGAGCATGGATTGCGACGGCACGCGCAATGGCTACGATCTCGAACTGACGCACGCGGTATCGAGTGCGGTGCGCATTCCAGTGATCGCTTCGGGCGGCGCTGGTCGAGTCGAACACTTTTATGACGCACTCACAGACGGTGGCGCGAGTGCGGTACTCGCCGCATCGCTTTTTCACTTCGGCGAGTTATCGATCGGCGAAGTGAAAAGTTATTTGCGAGGTCGCGGCGTAGAGGTGAGATGAAGATCGACGACTTGAAATTCGACGAGCGTGGTTTGATACCCGCGATTGTTCAGGATGCGCGAACGCGCGAAGTGTTGACGCTTGCTTACATGAACCGGGACAGCCTCGTGCGTACCATCGAGACCGGCCAGACATGGTTCTGGTCGCGCTCGCGCAACGAACTCTGGCATAAAGGTGAGACTTCGGGCAACACGCAGAACGTCGTCTCTTTACACAGCGACTGCGACAACGACGCGATTGTGGTCCTGGTTAGTCCAGCTGGTCCGGCGTGTCACACCGGCGCGCGATCATGTTTTGATACTGAAACAAATGAAGATCTCGGTTTGTTACTACGTGATCTTTACGAGTTAATTGATAGTCGTGAACGCGAGCGACCGGAAGGTTCGTACACCACTTATCTTTTCAACAACGGGCTCGATAAGATCCTCAAAAAGGTAGGCGAGGAATCGGCTGAGACGATTATCGCTGCAAAAAACGAGGACAGCACGCGGCTGACTGCCGAGGTTGCTGATCTCATCTATCATCTGCTGGTGTTATTGGTTGCCCGCGGCGTCAGTCTTGATGAGATTCGTGCAGAGATGGCAAGTCGAAGAGTAGCAGGTGAAGCCAAGTAAACGTGAACTACAGGAACTGCTCGACTTCGCCGTGATGTTGGCGCGCGGCGCGGGCGACATCACGCTCAAATACTTTCGCAAGCAGCCGGAGACGAGCATAAAGTCAGACGGCAGTTACGTGACGATCGCGGATCGTGAAGCGGAAAGTTATCTGCGCCGCCAAATCACAGAACGGTTTCCCGATGACGGCATTGTCGGCGAAGAAGAGGGCGAGCTTGCGGGACGTTCAGGCAGGCGTTGGATTCTCGATCCGATCGACGGAACGTTCGCGTTCGTGCACGGAGTTCCGTTTTACGGTGTGTTGATTGCGCTCGAGATTGACAACGAGATGAGCATTGGCGTTATCAACATTCCGGCGCTAGGTGAGATTGTGGCGGCGGCACATGGTTGCGGGTGTTTCTTGAATGGCGAGCCGGCGCGGGTCTCTACAACGGCTAAACTCGATGAAGCACTGTTGTTATGCACCGATTTCAAAGCCGCGGATAAACACGGATTCGCGCGGATTACGGATGAGTTACAACGTCGCGCGAAGGTGAGTCGCACCTGGGGCGACTGTTACGGTTATGTGCTGGTTGCAACTGGCCGCGCGGACGTGATGCTCGATCCGGTAATGAACTTGTGGGACTGTGCGCCGCTCTTGCCCATCATGGAAGAAGCCGGCGGGACGTTTACTGACTGGCGCGGTGTGCGAACTGTTGCTGGCGGCAACTCGATCGCCACTAACGGATTGTTGTTTGAAGAAGTGATGAAGGTCGTTGAATCATGATCGTGATTCCGGCGATCGATCTGCGAGACGGCCGCTGCGTGAGATTAACGCAAGGTCGAAAGTCTGACGCGACTGTTTACAACGAAAGCCCCGTCGCAGTCGCGAAGGAGTTTGCCACTGCCGGCGCGGAGATGATCCACGTTGTCGATCTTGACGGAGCGTTTGGCGAACCCTTCTCACCTAACCGTGCGGTGCTGCGGAGGATTATCGAGTCGGTGGACGTTCGCGTTGAGTTTGGTGGCGGCGTTCGTTCGCTTCCGGATGTACAGCAACTTTGCGACGCGGGGGTTAGCCGGGTGGTGCTGGGAACGATAGCCGCGGAATCGCCTGAGTTGCTGAAAGATTTTGTGGCGCTGTTTTCATCGCGCGTCTGTGTCGGCATCGATGCACGCGACGGAGTTGTAATGACCCACGGTTGGGAAACAGCGACGCCGGTCATGGCTGTTAATCTGGCGCGAACAGTTGCAGAATGTGGTGTAAAAAGAATTATCTACACTGACATCGCGCGTGACGGCATGATGGTTGGACCAAACGTGGAACAAACGCTCGCGGTTGTTCGCGCTGCGAATGTTTCGGTCACGGCGTCAGGCGGTGTGTCGAGTCTCGACGATCTCAAACGGCTTCGCGACACAAACGAGCCGCTGTTGGATAGCGTGATTGTCGGCAAGGCGTTATATGAAGGAAAGTTCAAACTCGAAGATGCGATCCGCGTGTTAACACTATGAGTCAAAACATTTTTGCTGATGGAGTTTTGAAAGGACGTGTCGCGTTTGTTACTGGCGGCGGCACGGGAATTACCGGCGGAGTTGCGCGTGCATTTGCCGAGGCGGGCGCGACCGTCGCACTGGTGAGCCGGAAGATGGACCACCTGCAACCTGCGGCTGATGCCATCAATCAGAATGGTGGCAACGCGATTCCGATTGCCGCTGACGTTCGCCAGCCCGAAGCAGTCGAGCAGGCTGTTGCACAAACGATCGAACAGCTTGGCAAGATCGATATCGTCGTGAATGGCGCCGCGGG
>DATEWS010000019.1:0-2368 GCA_035257785.1 Pyrinomonadaceae bacterium | reverse complement strand
TCTTCAAGCAGGCGTCTCAACTCCGGTAAACGATATCGCCGACGGTGATTACTCACCTCATCCTGCAGGCCCCACAAAAACATGAACGTCGGCACAAACAACAACACGCGCCCGCCGGGGCGCAACACACGTCGCATCTCTTTCAATCCGGCGAGATCGTCGTCCATGTGCTCAACCACGTCGAACGCAGTCACCAGATCGAATGTGCCGTCGTCGTAAGGAAGCTCTTCACCCGCGCCGAGTTTTACTTTGTCGAGGCCGCGCTCGCGACAGAACGCGAGTGCGTCTTCCGAAATATCCACGCCTTCGGCATCGCCGTACTTCGAAAGCATCAGCAAATTGGCACCCGTGCCGCAACCGACGTCGAGAATCTTCGGCCGCCGATCGTTAACCTGCCGGCAAATTTCTTCAACAAAGCCAGCGAGGATGCGTCGCCGTCCGATGTGCCACCAGTGCGATTGCTCCACGCGAAAGAGGATGGGATACGTGTGCTCCATCATCTCGCGCGGCATTGTTTTAACGTCAGAACTCATATTAGCCACGGATTACACGCATCAACTCACTGACACCGGCGCTCGCAAACACGATCAATATACCGTGCATCGGCAGCACGTAACGAATCTCCGTGTGCGCGGAGGTGCCCGGCACCAGATAATAAAGTACCGTCGCCAGCAGTAAACAAGCGATTCGCCACTCTCTTCGCACTGCCTCATAAATCCCAAACGCTGCGAGCGGCAGAAAGAGATAACGCACAACACTCTGCACCATTCCCAACACGTTCACACCAAGGGCCACTACTCCGCCTTGCCAATTCGGCGGCAGACACTTTCCACTCGTGACGTTGATCCCACTCGTCCCCGTGTACGGCACCGGATCGCCCGCGACCTTCAACATGCCCCACATGCGTCCGAGCATCACACCCGCGTACCAGATCGGATGCTGCCTGATAAACACCAGCGACTCGCGCGTTCGTTCGCGATCGCGGCGAATGCCGTCAGGCCACTGCATTTCGAGCGGCGCGCCAGCAGCCAAGCCCATCCGCGCGCGTTCGCGTTCGATCATCTTGTCATCACCAAAAAGAAATCCGTTACTGCGGCCCAGCTCAGTTTCGCCGAGACCTTCCCAAAGATTGACGCCGATCGTTCCGCCCGTCGGGGTGAAATCGGGAAACACGAGATAGTTGCGAATCACGATCGGCGCGATCACGATCACAGTGCCCGCTAAAACCGCCCCGCTGAATTTCAACTTCAGCGCCCGGCTTCCACTAGTTAAAACAAACAACGCGATCGCCCAACCCACGCCCAAATACAACGGATTCACACGCAACCAGCACGCGATACCAAGCAACGCACCCGCCGCAAGCGCGAGCAATACATTTCGACGTTGCAGCGCTACGACCAACAACCAGTTGCCGCCGAGGACGAACCACGTCGTTGGTATGTCGGTTGAAGGATAGGCTGCATACAGTGCAAACAGCGGCGAGAGCGCGAGCAGAAAACCACTAATCATCGCCGCGCGCCATTCGAACGCCGTGTACGCAATCCCCATGATCAAGACGAACGAAAGCACGAGATCGATGAACCACTGCACGATCTGAACCGAATATGCCGAATGGTCACCGGAGATTTTGTAGATGAGCGCAACGAGTGCGGGAAACGCGGGTGGATACTGGACAAGGTCCGTCCGCGTGGCGTCGTCGATCCAGAAAATGTTTTGTCGTGCGTTGAGAATACCGCGCGCTTGTCGATCAAACTTTGCGTAAGATCCCGTCTGGAACCACGCCGGATCGTCGAGGTGCGCGCGCATGAAATGAAGTGTGAGGACACGTACGCTGATCGCGACTAGCAACAACGCGAAGAATGTCGGGAGCTGTTTTCGAATATTCACGAAGAGGATATTTCACGCAACGGCGCAACGGCGCAAAGAAAAGCGCTAGCTGCTAAAGAATTCTTCGTTGCGCCGTTGCGCCGTTGCGTGAGAAATCTTTTCATTTAACTGCCGTCACGATCACGTTCCACCCGATCCGCTTCCGCAATCTATCAAACATCGACTCTGAAACAAGCGGCGAGAGAAAGCGCAACTCAGCGCGAGTTAATTGTTCCACCTCAATCGTTACACTCTTGAACAAACTGAACAGCTCACGCGCCTCGTTGCGACTGTAAACCTTCACCAATGGTCGCGCGTCGTGGCTGCTAAACTCAACCACCCGGCTCATTATTTCCGCCACCGAAAGTCCACGCAAAAAATCAGCGTGCAGCACTCCTCGTCGCAACACAATATCGACCCAGTAATTCCACGAATTGCGATGGTAAAGCATCACCTTCGCGGTTCCACCCGGGCGCAGCACGCGATGGACCTCGCGTATCGC
>DATEWS010000018.1:0-7838 GCA_035257785.1 Pyrinomonadaceae bacterium | reverse complement strand
CAGCCAACGATCGAAAACAATCTGGCTCAAGCAACCGGAATGGACCAAACCGCAGCCGGCGGTTTACTGGAAACGATCGCTCCTGTGGTTATGGGCGCAGTTGGGCAGACTCAACAGCAAAGCGGGCTCGACGCGTCCGGTCTCTCCGATTTGCTCAACTCACAACAACAACAAGCGCAGGCGAACGCGCCAGGCGTGATGGGCATGCTTGGGTCGATGCTTGATCAAAATCAGGACGGTAGTGCGATGGATGATCTTCAGCGCATGGCCGCCAGGTTCTTTAAGTGAACTCTATTTCTTTGCGGCGTTGAGGCGGAATCCAATTGGCTTTCTCTTGCGTGCCCGTGGATTCATCAACTGACGTATAGCGCTAAAAACAACCTTGAATTTCGCGTCATAGTTTTCTTCCAGCTCGTCTAATCGCTCAATCAGGCTGTCGTGCGAAGCAAGCATCTGGCGCAACCTGAGGAACGTGCGCATGATTTGATGTTTACTTGAACTGCGCGCTGCGACTTTAGCACGCTTGACAGCATTAAGATCCCATGCTCGGTAAAGGCGTAAGGTTGGTACTTGCGGTGCGTTCCGCGAGCATTCTTTAAGATCACATTTTGTGATCTTAAAGGCTTAAAGGTTTCAGGCGTTGCCACTCGTCAGTTTTGGCTTTGGTAAGCTGAAACATGAAATCTTCCGGAAATCTGTCAAGATTTCGTTTGGCCGCCTGGTTAAGCGCCCTCGTAGATACACCATAGAGCGTGGCTAAATCGTGATCGAGAATCACTCTCTTTCCGCGAATGAGCAATATCGTGTCTTCAATTAACTCGTCTGGTAAGGCGATTGAGGTATTCGTCATGTGAGGTTCCTTTCGAAAGCTTCTGAAATGAGTTAACCGGTGGTGGGTGGACCGGCTAATTTGAATCGATCACGACAATATCATGTTCCTGCGAACAACTCACCCTCGGCGATGGCAATCTGGGCGTCAATCATGCCGTAAACGTTGAGTTCACCGCAGCGAGTGAAGGCAAGGTGTTTCGCCATGTTCGCAACTGCTTTCGGATGCGGCGAGTTTTCGAGTGTGGCCATGAGCACGAGCAAGGCCGCCGCTTTGGTTCCCGGCTCGTCACCCGCGCGACAGATTAACTGTGTCAACGCTTCAATCTTTTCCTCATTGGTTTCGGACGTTTCCTCGGGTTCGAGAGTGACGACAATCTCCTCGCCCGCATCTGCGCGGCGCACGAGTTCAGCGAGCGACGGATCGTTTATCTCGAGAGCGTAACGAATAATCGCACGACTCTGCGGATCGATCGATTTGTCATTAATAACCGACTGCGCTCTTCGTTTAAGCGCGTTGACGACGGTGTTGGTCCTGGAAGTTTGGTTTGCGTGAGGTGTGTGTTCGCGCACGCTTGCGCTACTATGATTAGCCATGAGCTTCATCCTTTCTATTGAAGGTTGAGGTTCTAGGGTCGATTTTGTGTGCTAGCACAATTTCGGCCCGCTTCGTTTTTGGGGCGGTGTGAATACTATGCCACGCGGATTTTCGGTTGTGAGCTTTTAGGCAATCCTCTTAGAAAGCGATAATCTCTAACAGTCGAGTTGGCGCGTGATCGCGCGTGTAACCATTTCTATGCCCGTAGAACTACTGAATATTAAAATGAACGATGGCTCTCGTCAGTTTGGCGATTTGCCGCAAACAGTATCGTGGTACCGGTTGCGCAATCACATCAAAAAATTAAAGGGCGCGAAGGTCACCTGCTTTTTAACTGATCATGTCACCGAAGCCTGGATCGATTTTTCGTATCGGGGCCATTGCTTCACTGTTAACGATCAGTTTGGCGCTTATTGGTTTTTTGTGGACGATCCCAGTTGTCCGGATGAAATCCTTGAGGCCGTACTGGCTCATTGTGAGCTCGTGCTAGGTGACGGACATGAGTGATGAAGAAATTTTCTGCTACTGACTGCCGTTGTAGTCATCATCGCATTCGCGGCAGTGCCGACGACTTTGAGCGCAGTGGACGCAGCCGCCGAAGAATACGCCGTCTATTCCGCTGTGATTTCGAAGATGTTCGAGCCACCAGTCAAGGCAAGCATCTCGTGATTAAGGACGTCGATCCTGATCGTGCATCCGGTGCGCGTTCAAAATTCTTCACTTGAACAAATCGCCCTTCATCTCATTCACTAACCTTTCCGCAACCTTGCGCTTGCCACCTTTCTTCAACGGTCCCCACCACAACGATCGATCGCCTTTCTGCGCGGCCCAGACGATCGTCTTGTCGCGCACACGAATGATTCGAATGTTGCCCTGGGCACGGTCACGTTCGTAACCAGTAAAGACTGTGTCGTACCACTTGTGCACGCCTTTATTTGTGCCGCCCACGACAATAAAGTCCGCGAGATTTTCATCGGCGACCACCGTGATGGGGAGTTTCTTCTCTATCATCAATGCGGCGATCAGTCCGTCGAACCCTTCTTCCATTGGCACCACGTAAAAACGCGCGTTGTAGACCGATTCGCTTCGATCGCGGAGGATCACGCCACCGACGTTATTCGCCGGCTCACCAGTGCTGGTCTTCGGTTGGTCTTTAGCATCCGACGACCGTGGTTCTGACGTGACTGAATTGCGCTCAGCGATGGCGGGTGCACCATGTGGAGCGCGGACCATCGCCATCAGAACGTCATCGGGAACACCTCGATACTTCAGCTCCGCGAGCACCGATGGAAAGGTGTCGAAGCTGCATCTGGATGTGTTTATCTTTTCAATGATGAGGGCCGAGGGAAGCTTGGCTTTGACCATCGTCAGAATGTCTGCATTACGCAGTTCGATGACGGAGTTATCCTGTGCCTGGCCCAGTGCAAAGCAGGCACAGATGACAAAAGTGAAAGCAAATAAATTTAGCTTCGTGTTCATAATGTCTCACCCACACACAGCGCCGTATGCGGGGCGGTATCCTTTCGATTGAGCTTCGCGTTGGGTCATGAATTGACCACTCTTTGTCTTCCCGTACCACCTCGTGCCGGGACAGTGATAAACACCTGAATTGGTGTTGACCCACACCACCACTGTTGCGCTTCCCGTGCTTTGACGCGTCACCGGACTGTCACGACGTGCGACGGCGCGGGATGATGTGTCGCAGGCAATCAGGCTAATTAAGACAACAATCAGGGCAAGGCTGGTTCGTAGTCGGTCCATACTGCTCCTTTGTGGGCAGGAGTACAGAAAGAACTTATTCAAGATCAGAAATCACATTTAAAGTCGGGCGGACGGACCCCAGTGCTTATGATTCCAATCGGGAATCATTACATCCCGCGTTTCGGATTGACCGAGAGAGTCTCCAGTGACGTGGGAGTCGGAGAACAAGTGAGCAACTGCAACAACTGCGCCATCGAAAATGTTAGGAATTTCGTTGTCCATGAACTCGCGAATGTGCGGTGGTGCACAAGTGCGCGCTGGCGAGCATCAGAGTCTTCGGGCAATATCTGCACGAGAACTGACGTGGACGTACTCGATAACAAGTACCAGGTTGAACAACTCCTCGGACAAGGCGGGATGGGCGCGGTCTATCGCGCCACGCACCTCGGCACGAGGCGGACCGTCGCGCTCAAAGTGATCCATCCGCAACTCTCAGCGTACGATCAATTCGTCGCGCGCTTCCGTCGTGAAGCAGAAGCCGCCGGTCGCCTGCGTCATCCTAACGTCGTCGACGTTACCGACTTCGGGCTCGCGCAAACTGCTGATGGACCAGTTGCCTACCTCGTGATGGAATATCTCGACGGCTGCTCGCTGGCTGACATCGTTTTCGAGGAAGGCGCGCTTCCGATCCCGTGGGTCATCGATATTCTCGAACAGGTTTGTTCGGCGGTCGAAGCAGCGCACCAGGCCGGCATCATCCACAGAGATCTCAAACCGGACAATATCTGGCTCGAGCCCAACGGCCGTGGCGGCTACACCGTGAAAGTGCTCGACTTCGGATTAGTCAAACTGCGAGAAACGGATCACACCACGTCGACGGCTGGTCCAATACCACAGTTAGCAGCGATGGAAACGAGCGAAGAGTCAGCCACACTAATCAAATCGCCACTAACGCAGAGCGAGAACCTGACAGCGGTCGGTTCCGTCATGGGCACTCCTTTTTACATGTCGCCGGAACAATGTCGTGGCGAACAACTTGACACGCGCTCCGACATCTACAGTCTTGGTCTCGTTGCCTACCGCCTGCTCACCGGCGAAACACCGTTCAAAGGTTCTCCGCAGGAAGTGATCGAACTTCACAAAACTGCCGCGGCTCCGGACGTCCGCGAAAAGAATCGCAAGGTCCCGCGAAAGATGGCGCGCATCGTGATGTCTGCACTCACAAAAGATCCGGCGCAACGACCGCAAAGCGCCAACGGGTTTGCCTCGGCACTGCGCGCCAGTTGGGAAGGACCGACTCATTTACTGCGACAAGCATTCGCGCTCTACAGCGAACACTTCCCCACGTTTTTCAAAATCGCTCTTCTGGGATACGCGCCGTTCACTTTGCTCGCCGTCATGTACCGTTTCTCAGACGCGTTCATCGATCCGGAGCGCTGGCCGTCCAATCAACTAATGATCTTCGCCGCGGTGTGGTTTCTGACCATGGTCGTCTCACTCTTGTTTGCGTATTTCTTTGTCTCGGCAGCGACAGTGCTCGTGGTGGTCCAACTGATGATCGCGCCGCTGAGAACGGTAAGAATAAAATCGATCCTGGCGGCTTTGAAACGACGCTGGCGCATCTTCGCCGTGACGTCGTTGCTCGTTATGACGTTGATACTTCTTGGTTCAGTATTGTTTGTGATACCCGGACTGATCGCCGCGATTGTTTTCGGACTCTATGGACCGGTAGTGATCATGGAAGAGCGTGGAGTACCCGGCACACTGCGACGTAGTCAAACATTGAGTCGCAGAGCATTAGGAACGGTGCTGGTCATAACAGTGATTCAGTTTGCCCTCCCGATCCTGATCGGCAAGGCAGCGGTGTCTACAGATATAACGTTACAGCTTAACGACGACTATTCTCCGAAACAGTTCGGTTTCAACTTTTCGATGTCGGGCGGCTCTGTTTTCTTTCAGTTGTTGAACGTGTTCGTCACGCCAGTCACCGCGATCATGGCTTCGCTGCTTTATCTCAAGACGCGGAAGGCTGGAGGTGAGTCGTTAAGAGATGCGAGCGATCAGTTTGAAGCACTCGATATACCGCGAAGCAAATGGCAGGCGCGCATGAAAAGCCGCTGGACCAACACACACGCGCCCACCAGCAATCGTTAACCAACCTTCAGCGCGATTTTTCCGAGGTGATGTTCTTCGAGCGCTGCTTGTGCAGCAGCCGCTTGCTCGAGTGGAAAAACGCGGTCGACATGCACTTCGAATGGGCCAGCCTCGATTAGTTGATTCAACCTGTTAAGTGCCTCGCGTCCACCTGCGCCATCGTACGCCTCGCTGCTTACTCGTGCGGGCGCGGTCGGTACCGGCATGACGCCGTTTGGATAGGCAATCCGGCCATTGGGTCGGATCGCAGAAAGCGCCCGATCAGTCGCTTCACCACCGGCGGTAACAAGGGCGGCATCGATCCCATCGAGTGCAAACTCGCGGGCTACATCCAACACTTTGTCGCTACGACCATCGACTGCTACATCAGCGCCGAGACGTTTGACAAAGTTCACTCCGTCTTCGCCTGAAGCCACCGCAAATACGCGCGCTCCCAGTCGCTTTGCAAGTTGCACCGCAAGGTGTCCGATGCCGCCGCTGGCGCCGAAGATCATTACCGACTCGTCTGGTTGAAGATCGAGCACGTCTTCCAAGCCCCTCAGTGCAGTCAGGCCGTCACTTGCCAACACTGCTGCCTGTTCCGCGTTCAGACCGCCAGGGATAAGCGAAGCATTCTCTGACTTGACGACCGCATACTCGGCGTAGAAACCTCCTTTCGGATTTCCGAGTTCAGCGGCGTACACGCGGTCGCCTTCCTTTAGGTCTGTTACTTTTTCGCCGACTGCCGCGACTGTACCTGCTCCGTCGGTTCCCAACACGTAAGGAAACTTAGGTGTGATGCCCAGTACTTCCACGAATCCGCCTTCGCGTTCGAATGGATCCCATGCGCCCACGCCTGCGCTTTCGACGTGAATCAGGATCTCGTCCGCGCCTGTTTCAGGGATCGGCACAGTTTGAACCTTTAGTGTTTCGGGACCGCCAAAGCGATCAAGCGCGACTGCACGCATCGTTTGTTCTTTAGCCTTTTTCGTCTGCGTCATTCGTTTACTCCTTAATTCGTTTTTGCAGATAACTTAGGTTACGGAGCTGCAAGTTCAGCAGGTTCACAGAACCTTCCTTTTTTTGTGTGACTATCTTTGCCGGGAAGAAACTGCGACGCCGAAGCGTCTTAAACCTGAGACGAAAGGAGAGTGGCATGACTTCTATTCTAAACATCAGCCGTGTTTCGCTATCGGCTTTATTACTGGCTACATCGTGGACCTTCTCCTGCCCTGCCGGTGACATCCCTTCAAATGCATCGCAACAGCCGTTATTTACACTAGCTACGCCCGTTAACGTTCCGGGTGGACCGGGTAACGTTTTGATCGCCGATATGAACAACGATCGGCAGCTCGATATCGTCGTTGCGTGCACGCGCACTCGTTCGATTATGGTGCTCGAAGGCAAAGGCAACGGGCAATTCGGCGCGACGCTCAGCAACACAACCGTTGCCGACGCTCCGGGTGAGATCGCACTCGGCGACTTGAACGGTGACGGCAAACTCGATGTCGCAGTCGCGTCTCACGACAGTTATGGAGTTGTGCTATTAACGGGAGACGGTAAGGGCGGTCTAACTAAAGCGCCGTCTTCTCCGATCGTGATGAAACTCGGCGAACATCCGCACACACATGGCCTGGCTGTGGCCGACGTCAATCGCGACAATAAACTCGACCTGATCACCTGCAACAGCTCAGATAACGATATTTCACTCGCATTCGGCGACGGGCGTGGTAATTTTACTCGCGCTCCGCAGTCGTTCCCTGTTGGTCCAAGTCCGTATCCTTTCGGCACCGGCGACGTTAATAACGACGGGTGGCTGGACATCGTTGCCACTGCGACTGCGACTGGACCACTACGAAGACAACAACTTCCGTTCAGTCGCGCGTTGACGTTGCTTTTATCTGACGGCAAGGGCGGATTCACACCGCATCAACTCCCAATCCGGACTGGTGAACCGTGGTTTGCTGCGATTGCGGATCTGAACAACGATCGTAGGCCGGATATCGTCGCAACTCACCACGAACAAAGTGCAATGACGGTGATGATTGGTGATGGTCGTGGCGGGTTTACTGAAGCGAATGGATCTCCGTTCGACTTTGGAGTTTCTCTTTTTCATTTGATCATCGGCGATGTTAATCGTGATGGCAGAATGGATATCGTGGCGACGACCGGCCGCAGCATACACGCAATGTTGGGCGACGGACGCGGTGCTTTTAGATCGGGTGGTTCGATACCGGTTGGACCAGGCGCATGGCGAATAGCTGCGGCTGATCTTAACGGTGATGGCGCCCTCGATCTGGTGACGAGTAATGTCGAGGCTAACAGCCTGAGTATCTTGCTGGGTAAACCTGAACTCGAAAGGTGAGATGATCAGCTTATGAATTTAGAACGGCTGAAGGACAGAAGTTCATGACATGATCGCATCTGACCTCGCAAGTACTCAGCACCGAAGCCGCGTAATATGATAGCCAGGGGCAAGCGCCGAGCGAAGCGAGGCGCGTCGCCCCTGGTTACTTGGCGATCTTTTAAAGAGAGCACTGAAAGTGCGAAATACCAACGCCAGTTATTCCGCTCTTTC
>DATEWS010000017.1:0-3328 GCA_035257785.1 Pyrinomonadaceae bacterium | reverse complement strand
CCGAAAGATCGCAACGCTGCGTAGCGCGCGTCTTCGGGATTCATACCGTTTCTGATGTTCAGGTCAATGTCTCGTTCGAGATGAAATCGCATCTCCTCATCAAGCTCCTGGTCCATCTCGGCTTTATGAGTGAGCGCGCGCCAGCGACGTAATAAATCATTTAAGTTCACTTCAAGTCCTCATGCATCTCGCAGGATTAGAGCAACGGCAGCAGAGAACTGCTCCCATTGTTTGCGTTGAGTGTCGAGTTGTTTACGGCCGCGCGTGGTTAACCCGTAAAACTTGGCTTTACGATTGTTGTCTGACGGACGCCAGACGGCGGAGATCAGGCCGCGTGTTTCGAGCCGATGAAGCGCGGGATAGAGCGCGCCCGGGGTGACTCTAAGCACTTCACCTGAACTGAGTTGGAGGCGCTGCATGATGTCCCAGCCATTCAGGTTTCCGGAACTCAGTAGCCGCAGGATCAGCAGCTCAAGTGTGCCCTGCTTGTATAAATCGCCTTGTTGTTTGGCCATACCCTTCCTCTATGCAGTCGATAGGACGGCCGGAAGTGTAAAGGCTCGTCCTATCGCCTGTCAATAGGAGGGAGGTAAAAGCGCCAATTGAGGTTCTTTATCCACAGATTACGCAGATTTGGAGGGCGACGTAGCAGATAACCTGGTCACGAAAAGGCACATAAGGCACATAAAATGTTTTGTGCCTTATGTGCTTCTTTGTGGCTCATCCTAAGAAACCGCAGAACAGCATACCTACTCGCAGTCGCAACGTCCCCGCACCGAGCGCCGTGATATGTGAACTCATCGCCTGCCACGTCCCGCTTCGCTTAACCAGCACGTCGGTGTACTGGTACTTCCCCGCCATAGACCAACCACGATAACGACCCTTAAATGTAGATCTGCCCGTCACGACGGCCGTGTCGCCATTGATATATACCTTGACGTTATCGCTCCTCGTGCTGTCAAAACGAACTTCATTCGTCGCCAGCGCTGCCAGACTCTCTGCCTTGCCACGCACGTTTCCCAACGGATCGGTGAGGATGTACTCATCGTGCATTATCCGATCGAGCGTGGCGAAGTCGCGTTGCTCAAAGGCATCGCCCCACTCGCTCTCAACCCTACGAATCTCATGTTCATCGGAACCAATTATTACTGTGTTCATACTCGGCTTGCTGTTACCCCTTGTTCGTTCCTTTTCCAGTAAGGAAATTTTGTGCCGTGGTTAAACAACCGGATTCATTGTGTTGAGCGTTAGCTGATTGCTTGAAAGCATTACAGATGGCGCATCGAAGTGAGGCGACGCAAGCTAAGTAATGTACGTTACCGATCTTTCGAGATGAACTTCAAACCTTCCATAGCGACGTCGGATGGAATTTCATGATCGCCATCGAAGTCACGGAAGTTGACTTCGTACCCACGAGACTTCAACTCCGTAGCGATGCGACGCCCGCAACGATCGATCGGAAGGATGTGGTCGTGTGTGCCGTGAGAAATGAAGAAACGCGGCTTTCCGTGTTCGTTGCCGCTAATCACAAATCCCGGTGAAAAGGCGACGACGCTGTTGAAGAGATCGCCATTGATCAGTCCGAGCGAAATTGCATAGGTAGCACCGTCAGAAAATCCGCCTAAAGCCACGCGTTTCGGATCGACCGCGACTTTTTCAAACGCGCGCTCGAGCGCGCGGTTCAGATCGTTGACATCATCGGCGAAAGTGTTGCGAATTGCGTCCCACGTCGTGCCGCGTGAATTTGGCGCCAACACAGCGACACCCGCTTCTTCGGGAGTCGACCCGAGATACCAGAACATGTCTTCAGCCCTTTGCGTTGCGCCGTGCAACATGACTAACAACGGAAGCGGCGACTGTCCCGCACTCTTGGGCACCTGAAGCACGGCATCACGTTCGGTGTTTAAGCCGAGCTTGATCTGGCCGGTCACCGCAGTCTTGACGTCAGTACGCGGGCGGGCGCTGAGCCGGCCATCATTCGGAAATCCCAAACCGCTCACGCCGCTGCACGCGGTCTCGAGCGCGAATGATGCGATGGCGATTCCACTTAACGCGCAGAATTCACGCCGCGGGAGTTTGTGCTCACGGTTTTTTTGCTTCATGAAGTTGACCCGTTCGCGGTGAACAATTAGTCTTCCGCTCGCAAACTACGACTCTTTAAATGCGAAGGTGATTAATTGCTCCGACATTGCGGTCTAATGGTACTGCTTCTCTCGTTTGCTTTCTATACCGACGCGAACGCTAAACCGAAACCGTGGCGCGCGTTGCATCTGCTCGACTACAACACTGACGCTGCACTCGATGCGCTCGGACAAAATCTTCCCACTCTCGCACAGCGGGGAATCAACGTCATCATTCTCGAAGTTGATTACAACTTCGCCTTCAAGTCGCATCCGGAACTCAAACGCGGCGACAATCCGATCACGCGCGAAGGAGCGAGAAGATTTGCGGCGCTGTGCCGGAAGTCGAACATTCGTCTGATTCCCGAATTTCAATCTCTCGGGCACCAATCGTGGAAAGCGGAGACCTTTCCGCTACTAACTGTTTATCCAAAGTTTGATTTGACGCCGGGTGCGTTTCCGAATAACGAGGGCATTTATTGTCGCGAATGGGATCCGCTGAATGCGGAAGTCTGGCAAGTGGTATTCAAACTGTTGGACGAGATCATCGACGCGTTTCGGGCTGACGCGATGCACGTCGGCATGGACGAAGTGTTTCTACTTGGCTCGGAGCAATCGCCATCGACGAAGGGACAAGATCCGGCAGTGCTGTTTGCGAAAGCCGTCAACGAACTTCATCAACATCTCGTTGGTAAACGTCGTGTGGAGATGTTGATGTGGAGCGACCGGCTGGTCGATGGACAGAAATATGATTTGGGCGAGTGGGAAGCGTCGAAGAACGGCACCGCTGCGGCTATCGACATGATTCCGAAAGACATCATCATGTGCCCGTGGCACTACGAGGTGCGCGAGAGTTATCCATCGATCCCGATGTTCATCGCGAAGGGTTTTCGTGTGTTGCCCGCCGGTTGGAAAAATGTTGATGCAACGAAGGCGTTGATGACTTACGGCCGCACGCAGGTTGATGAAAAGATGTTGGGCCACATGTTTACCACCTGGGGCGTGCAGAAGGAAGGTCTGGTTGAATTCCTGGAGACACAGTTGAATGACCGATAAAGAGCGCACGATCACGATTAGCTGGGAAGATCCACGACCATTGGCGGAAGCCGGACGCGGAATGTCAGGCGCTGAGTTTTTGGAGAAGATAGTAACCGGCGAACTGCGGGGACCGCCGCTGGCGATGTTGTTGAATTTCAACATCGTGGAGG
>DATEWS010000016.1:0-2234 GCA_035257785.1 Pyrinomonadaceae bacterium | reverse complement strand
GCCCCTCTTCCTGACTTGTTCTAGCTCAGCCCCACTTACCTACCGTCTCTTGCGCGTATCGACCAAACCGAGCGCCTCCATTCTCGAGCGTGTGCTTACTCACACTCTCCCGCGCACCATTGGGCAACTCACCAACCGCCGCCTCTCGCATCGCACCGAACAACGCCTCTTCATCACCCGCGCGAATCAACCACCCATTGACTCCCGTCCGCACAAACTCCAACGCTGCACCCATTTGATCCGTCGCAATCACTGGCAAGCCCGACGCCAACCCCTCCGGCACCACGAGTCCCCAACCGTCATAACGCGAAGGCACACACAACACATCCGCAGCGGCATACTCACCCGGCAACTCATGCCAATCCCTGAACCCAACGAACTCAACCCGCTCCCTCACTGCTGCCAGCTTTTGGACCATCAACTCCCTGAGATCCCCATCACCAACGATCCTGAGCCGCACATCCGGGACTTCACGCCCGAGTCGCACAAACGACGACGCAAGCAGATCCACACCCTTGCGAGCAATCAGCGAACCCGAAAACAAAAACACACGCTCACGCTCCTCTTTCCGCTCAATCACTTCAAACCGATTCAAATCAGAGAAGTACGGCAAGTTGAAATAATCACGCCGCGTTCCAAACTCTTGCCTGTAACCCTCAACTCCAAACTCTCCAATCCCCCAGATAGGCACGGGCGACGCGTGTAGCTTCGCGAGTTTCCACTTGCGCACCAGTCGTCCAACCCACTGCGGCTGATGAAACCCCGGCCGCTCACCCCAGAAACACCACGGTCCACCTTGCTGCGCGCGCTCATCGATAAGCCGCTCCGCGTTCGCGTGCAGGTAGTAATTGAACACGACCAGATCCGCGCGTCGCGCAGACTCACGCGCGCTCGACATCCCTCCATTCGACAACTCCATTGAGGCGTGTCGAATCTCAGCTGACTTCCACTGCCGCGCCGGATCGTGACCACGAAGATACGCCACCTCCAACTCACACTTGCCCTGCGCTTCGATCTCGTTGAACAGCTCGACCTGGTAAGGCGAAGGACAGTCTGTCAACACCAAAACCTTCACGCCTTTATGTGCCTCAATTTGATGAACAGATGCGAAAGCGCAACCCACGCCAGCACCACATAACTCACGAGGATCAGTTCGAGAATCGAGCGCATGCCGGAGAACAGGGCCATCACCACGATGCTGTAGATCACGAGCGCACCCTGCGTCGTGCCGCGTGCGAGCAGATCGCGCGCCATCGCCGCCACGCGTCCATAGAACCAGCCACCAAGCGCGACACCGATTAATCCGAGCGACATGTAAAGTTCGCCGATAACCGAATAAGAATAAGAAACACCTTCAACACCGAGCGCAGTCGGCAAGTCAAAACCCGGATCGACAGGTTTGCCCGGCCAGAAAACTCGCGGCACTGGTCGCACCATCACGTAAACAAAATACTTGTGATAGACAAACGGGTACGACGCGGGGATGAGTTGAATGATCTGGCACATGCGATAGAAGTTATCGTCAACACGCAGGTGTTGCTCTTCGAGAAGCCGGGTCTTCTCCGACCGGCCGCTCACAACTTCGCCTTTGCCAACAAGCGCACCCAGTCCCACGTTCCTGTACTCGAGCATCACTTGAAGTGTGACAAGCAATGCGACGACGGCAAGCACCGTCGCCACGAGATGCTTCACACGCAGACGCTGCTGGTCCAACACCCAAAGGATCAGCGCCATGCCGATCACGACACCGACAACACGACGACTGCCGCTCTGCGCAAGAAAAAGTGCAACGATGATCGACATGCCGATACCGATGATCGTGCGTGGATTGCGCAGCCCGGCGCGCCTGCCGATCACGACCGTCAATACCGGCAACAGGTAACCAAAGTATTGAAGGTGATCGAGAAACGCGTCCCAGCCGCCGAATTGTCCGCGCGCCCACGGCGCGGCCCAACGTTCCTGGCCGAGGTAATGGACCATCTCAAACACGTTGAAGTTGCATGGGATGGCGAAGTTCAACATCCCGATCAGAAAACATGCGACTGCAAGCGCGAAATAAGTGTTGAGAGAAAACTCCTGCGAGATCGAGCTGATTACGACCTGCGGCAAACGCCACGCGCGTCGTAGTGCACTCAACCACACCATCGCAACGAAGATTCCGATCGCGAGAAACGCCGTTCGCACGTGATCGGCAGTGATGTCCGGCATCGGATACACGCCTTGCAGCAAGTCGA
>DATEWS010000015.1:0-11620 GCA_035257785.1 Pyrinomonadaceae bacterium | reverse complement strand
CAATCGTCACGGGTGGAGGCGATTGATCGCCTTCGGTACGAACCGGAGTTAGGTTGACTTCGATGTCTACGAGATCGGCGTCTATGCCATAGACGGCTGCGGAGAGTGTTCGAAAGAGCATGTGAGGCGGCTCCTAAATTGAGAGTAATCTTTATTTTCAAGACGAACGGAGGAGGCAGACGGCAGGAGCAGTTCTTCTTCCTGCTCCTGGCATCTGCCTCCTGCTCCGAACTAACGACGCCGCGAGGGTGCAGTCGTTCCGGATGGAATCTTCACTTCCTGACCAGCGCGAAGCTCAGTGTCAACTGAAATACCGTTCAAGCGCGCCACGTCGTTCGGATCGAGATTACGCGCGGCAGCGATGCTGGCGATCGTATCGCCCTTGCGAGCGCGAACTTTATCCAGACCCGCTGGCGCAGCTTGCGTCGTGGCCGAAGAAGTCGCTCTAACCCCCTTCGTGAGCTTAACCCCGCTACTCGGAGCCACCAACTTGGTCGCGCCTTTCAACTCAACACCGTTATTCCACGACTGAAGTTGAGCCACGTTGATGCCGGTTCGATTCGCGACACTCTGCCAGTCTTCACCCGGTGCAACGGAAATCAGCCTTGCCGACTCACGTCTCTCCGGAGCGATACGCTGAAGCAGCGAAGCAAACTGTTTGGCGCGACCAGCGGGAATGCGAACGTTGTAAGTATCGCCACGCGGCGTGGTATCGCGTTTCAACTCGGGATTCAAACTGCGAATGTAATCGACGTTGCTATCGGTAGCATCAGCTACCAGTTGCAAGCTCGTGGCTGTAGGAACCTGGACCACGTCGTACGACATCGGCGCGTCGGCTTTGATTCCCTTGAAGCCATACTTCTCAGGATTCTTGGCAATCAAGATCACTGCGAGAATGTTTGGAACGTAGTTGCGAGTTTCCTGCGCGATGTACGGATAGATCATCCAGAAGTTAGCCGTGCCGGCACGCGAGATGGCGCGATCGATATTGCCGGCGCCGGTGTTGTAGGCGGCCATGGCCAGTTCCCAGTTACCGTTGTAGCGCTTCGCAAGATCTTTAAGGTGACGTGCGGAAGCGCGTGTCGCCTGTTCAAAGCTATTACGCTCGTCGATGTACGCCGTTTGCCGCAGGCCATACATGCGACCGGTGCTCGGAATGAACTGCCACAATCCCGAAGCTGCAGCCCATGAAACCGCTCTCGGTTTCCATGCACTCTCGACCTGACCCAACCACGTAATATCCACAGGCACGCCTTCTTCGATGAAGATCTTGCGCGCGAGTTTCATGTACTGCCCGGATCGTCGCAGACCATTTTCCATCGTCCCGCGATTGCGGCCCTGGTAGTAATTAATGAATTGCTGAATGAGTGGATTGAGCGTGAAGCTGAAGTTGACGTTTTTCTGCGCCTGTTCAAGCTGGGCGAGATCTCCGTCAGTGACGTGCGTCTCTTCAGCGTTCAGAACCAACTTGCTCAACTCATCGAGCGGCGAAGGTTCGAACTTCTGATCCACGAATCCAACTGGCGGCGGCGGATTCTTTTCTTGATCCTGAGTCTGCGTGTTCTGTGCAACTAACTGCGCGTTGACGGGTGCGTTCGGTTGCTGAAGCGGTACTTCTTCTCGGTAGATGCGTTCGACCAGTTCGAGATAGTAAGTCTGAAGTCGTTGACTCGCTCTAACGTCAAAACCTGATTCGAGAATTGAGTCGACAGCGCGGTCAAACTCTTCGCGAGCCTGGTTGCGCTTGTTGTCTTCGAGGTTGAGCTTGCCTTTGCGGAAGTGATCTTCCGCGCGTGCGATGATCTGTGTGATCCGTCCTTGGGACTGTTCGACTTCAGTTGGAATTGTTCGCGCTGATGAAGCGACAGGGATCTGTGCGAAGGTGCTCGCCGGCAAACCGGCAAGCAAAGTCAATAAAGCCACACAGGCGATCAAACGAGGAAAGCTCGCGGACATCAAAATCGTCGTACTCCTTCAAGGTATATGCGAACCCTCGAGCGACTTAAGTCACAAGCGGCAGCATTCGTTTAATTGTGCGGTATCTAATGGCTCCTCTATGATTTGGATACAACAGGACTCACCTAAAAGGAGCCAAAATCACACTGGAGGTTACCACACGATTTTTTTAGGTGTCAATGAAACACCCACTCTGAAACACACGCTCAAACAGTAAATTTTTCCACTAAAAATCAAGTCTACTGATGCGGCGCAACGCGACCGGGTTGTTAGTCTCAAGTTCGCCACCTGATAACACGGATAGATCAAGATTTAGTTCCGTGTAATCCGTGGCTCAATTCCGTACAGAGCAGTTTCGAATTCGTTTCGCGATAAAATAGCCAAGACTCAAGAAGAGCAACGCTTTAGCCCACTAAAACCCTCGTAGTCCCGGATGGAACACTGCTTGCCAAACCCTTTGCGTAGGGCATGCTCTCCCTGTGTGTCGTAATTTGAGAAGTCTCTCAAAAGAAAGCTATGTCAACAACAGTCCTAAAAAGAGAAACCCGAGTTCATGAGTTCCCCAGACCCGCCGAGATCGGCCCGGTCACTTCGAAGTCGCAGTTCTTCTTTAATCGCGAGCTGAGCCTGCTTGAATTTGACGCGCGAGTTCTCGAAGAAGCACTCGACGACCGTAATCCATTGCTGGAGCGACTGAAGTTTCTTTCCATTTTTTCCTCTAACCTGGATGAGTTTTTCATGATTCGTGTATCCGGTCTCAAAGAAGAACTGGAACACGCGAACATAATTTCTCCTGACGGACTGACTCCGGCAGAACAGTTGGCGAAGACGAGAGAACGCATTCTCGGTTTGATCAGCGAACAGGCGCGTTGTTTACGCGACGAGATCTTGCCGCAACTGAAAACCGCTGGCTTGTCGGTGATTCCTTACTCATCGCTGTCGCGTCATGAAAAAGAAAACCTGAAAGACTACTTTATGGAAAAAGTCTTTCCGATTCTGACGCCGCTTGCAGTGGATCCGAGTCACCCGTTTCCATATATCTCGCCGCTCAGTGTGAATATCGGGTTGATGGTCCAGGCGCCGCAAAGCGAAGTGAAATTTGTCGGACGTGGAAGAGGCGCTGACTCACGGTTTGTAAGAATAAAAGTTCCCTCGTTGACGCCGCGTCTGGTGCCAGTCGGCACTTCAGCCACTCGCTTCGTCCTGCTCGAAGAGCTTATCGAAGCGAACATCCAGGAACTGTTTCCCGGCATGGCGGCTGGTCCATGTCATCGTTTTCGCGTCACGCGTGATGCCGACATCGAGATCAGAGAAGAAGAGGCACAAGATCTTCTCAGCGTGATTGAAGAAGAGTTGCGCCGGCGACGTTTCGGCGCACCTGTCCGTTTGGAAGTTTCTCCGGACATGCCCGCGGAGATGATCGAGTACCTGACGTCTTCGCTGGATCTCGAGCGCGCTGATGTGTACGTATTCGATGGTCCACTCCATATCCAGGACCTGATGGCGCTGTATGACGTCGATCGGCCCGATTTAAAGGATGTTCCTTTCGCTCCGACAGTGCCGTCCTGGTACACCAAGCACGATTCGATCTTCGACGCGATTCGCGAGCGCGATCGACTGCTGCATCATCCGTACGACACTTACGAGTGCGTCACCGGATTCATCAATCAGGCGGTCGACGATCCGGACGTTCTCGCGATCAAAATCTGTCTCTATCGTACTGGTCCAGACTCGCCTATTCCGCCCGCATTGATCCGCGCGAGTGAACAAGGAAAACAGGTGACTGCGCTGATCGAACTGAAGGCGCGTTTCGATGAGGAGCACAATATCGAATGGGCTCGCAAACTCGACGAAGCGGGTGTACACGTGGTCTATGGCATTCTCGGTCTCAAGACTCACGGCAAGTGTACGCTCGTTGTCAGGCGCGAAGGCGAAACACTGCGACGTTACGTCCACATCGCATCGGGAAATTACAATCCGACGACCTCATGTACTTACACCGATCTCGGAATGTTTACTGTCGATGACGCGATCGGCCGAGACGCGACGGAGTTGTTCAACTACCTGACCGGATTCTCGCAGCAAAGCGAGTATCGAAAACTGATGGTCGCGCCCGTAAATCTCCGCGACCAGTTGAATGCACTATTCGATCGCGAGATCGAACATCAACGCGCGGGCCGTCCGGCGCACATCATTGCGAAGTTCAATCGTCTCGCCGATCTACAAATCATCGAGAAGCTTTACGAAGTATCGCGTGCTGGTGTGAAAGTCGATCTCATCGTACGAGGCATTTGCATGCTGCGACCAGGAATTCCGGGATTATCAGAGAACATTCGCGTGCGAAGCGTGGTTGGTCGTTTTCTCGAACATAGTCGCGTGTTCTGGTTCTCCAACGGTGGTGACGAGCAACTGTACATCGGTAGCGCCGACTGGATGACACGTAATTTGAAACATCGTATCGAGGTGGTCGCGCCGGTCAGTGATCCACAGGCGAAACGTTACTTGAGGGACGTTTTGCTCGAAGCGTATCTGAGCGACAACACGAAGGCTCGTTCGTTACAGCCCGATGGCCGGTACACTCCGATCGATCGTGGATCGGAGGCGTTCAACAGTCAGACTTATTTCATTGATCGACCCGGTAGTGATTAGCAGAATGTAGTCTCCCCTTTCATTGCTTCCCCTTTAGCCCCTGAACGTTGAATTTTGTCGTCGCGGGAGTAAGCAATGAAGCACACAAGAAAGCTGCGGGCGTTAGTTCTTTTCACTTTGATCTTCAGCCTCGCCTCACTTGATACCGGTGTAGTTAACGCGAAGAAGAAAAAGAAAGAGGCACTGACCGGCACACCTGTTCTCTGGCAACGCCCCAACGACATCACCTCGCGCGATCTCTTTCTCGGCCCTGGCGGCAAAGCGATGCGTCCCGATCTGCGGCGCATCACGTTCATCAAAGAAGAAAAAGGCGGCTACTCGAAGAAGTACCGGATTCGTGATGGGGCCGGTCGTGAATGGGTCGCAAAGATCGGCAAAGAAGCTCAATCCGAAACATCGGCTGTTCGATTGTTGTGGGGCATGGGCTATCTCACAGAAGTCAACTACCTCGTACCACGCATCACGATTCCCGGCAAAGGAACTTTCGCAAACGTCAGGCTTGAAGCGCGTCCCGATAACTGGAAGCGTGGAGGTGAATGGAAGTGGAAACAAAATCCATTTACGGGCACACCGCAACTCCAGGGTCTCAAGATCATGATGGCGTTGATTAACAACTGGGACCTTAAAGACTCCAACAACGTAATCATCAAAGACCGCGACGATAACAGCGACGAACTTCGCTACGTCATCAGCGATCTCGGTGCTACTTTCGGACACGCGAGCACAACTCCAATCCTCTGGCGCATAACGAGAAGCAGAAACAATCCGGAGAAATATGCGAAGTCAGACTTTCTCGAGAAAGTTAAAGGCGATCGCGTCGTGTTGCACTTCGGCGGCAAGAACCGCGGGTTGATGAAAGACATTCGCATCGACGATGCGCGTTGGATTGCGAGTTTGTTATCACAACTGAGCGACCAGCAAATCCGCGACGCCTTCCGAGCTGCGAACTACTCTCCCAGTCAGGTCAATCTACTGGCGAGCGAGGTGCGCGAACGCACGAATGAGCTCGTGAGCTTGCGTCCGAATATTCAAATTCAAAGAGGCAACTAAGACTCAATGCCAAATTCGAGAAGAAAAGAAATCTTCACCCTCGTGGTGGTATTTATCGGCGTGGTCTTAGTGAGCGCGTTCGTGGTCTATTACATCGGCGGCGCTCGGCGCGTAACTCCCGACGCGGCCAGAGAATCTCCACAGCCCGACGCGGTGCTGGGTGTGCCGGACCAACGCAACACACCCACCGCTCAACCCCCGGTTGGCGATAGCTTTGTCGATCGACTATTCGGCAGCCAGCACAGCGCTGCTTATCAGAGTGGCGCGAGTTGGGCGGAAACGATGGGCAGAATTTCACTGCGACTCGTGTTCGCTGCATTGCTGGGAGCAGCACTCGCGTTTCGACCACGCAAACGAATACTCGCGCTGAAGCGCAATCCTTACGTTTCGCAAACACAGATACTGCTCGCGATCGTCGCGGCGGCGTTGATGATTATCGTCGGCGACAATGCTGCGCGTGCGTTCGGAATCTTTGCCGCGGTTTCGCTCGTGCGATTCCGGACGAACATTCGCGATCCGAAGGAGATCACGGTGTTGCTCATCAGTCTTGCGCTCGGACTGGCTTCGGGAGTCGGGCGTTGGGATCTCGCGCTTGTGCTGGTATTGATTTCGTTGATTGTGCTTTGGTTGTTGGAGTGGCGCGAGCCTGAGCTGGTGTTTCGTTCGATGGAGTTGAAAGTTACAACGAGGAATGTCGTTACGACTCAGAAGGCGCTGCGCGACGTGTTCAAGACGCACGGTTTCGACAAGGAGCTGCGCGCCGTCGATCGTGAAGCGACGGAAGAATCTCCGGGGAGCATTGTATATTCAGTGGACGTGAGTCCGACGGTCAGCACGGATGAAATCAGTGCTGATATTCTCGCGATTGATGGAGAGAATGTTCAGGGAATCGAGTGGGATCAGAAGAAGAGCTACTCGTACTTGTATCAATAAAGCAGTTTCACGCAAAGGCACAAAGAAAAACCAAAGGCGCAAAGAAGATTTAAACTCCTCTTTGCGCCTTTGCGTAAACTTTGCGCCTTTGCGTGAAACCAGTTTTACTTGTTTTCCGTGATTACCTGCGCGCGGTTCTGGAAACTGGTGGCGTAGTCCTGCACGAATTTCTTCATGTCACCGTGGCCCCAGCGAGTGTAGAAGTCATACTTCTTCATCTCCGCATAAACCTGATCGTAGTTCCAGTTGTAATGATTGAAGCGGTAAACAGCGCCCATCACACCCGTGCGATGCCGTCCGCCGGCGCAGTGTACATAAAACTTCCCGGTCGTAGGATCATTCACCAGCTTCAAAAACTGATCGATCTTCGCGGTCTCCGGATAATCTTTGTCGCTCATAGGAATGTTGATGTACTTCATTCCGAGCGCTTCGACGTTCTGCTTCTCGTAGGATGTTGGGTCGTCCTGTAGGTCAATCACCGTGGTGATTCCGAGCGCGGCCAATTCCTTGTATTCGTCTTGTTTCGGCTGTCCACCGCGGAAGAACCTGTCGTCCATCTGTCCGAAGTTCTTAATGCTGACTTTCGAAATGTCTGTTTTGTTGAGTTCCTGGGTAAAGGCTGTAACTGAAGAGGCGAGAACTAAAGCAACAACTGCGAACAGTACGGATAGAGAGCTGCGATTGGACTTGATCACTCAAAAACTCCTTACTTTGTGTATTGCGACGACTGGAAGCCGCGAAGAATCCTACCAAAACCGAGACTAAGATTCGAGCCCTAAATCACGCGTTGCATTACTAACTTGACCGCATCAATTTCAGGCAGGCCGCGGGACATTAGCCGCTTGCGACACTCGCTGCACTCGCGGCCCCGGACTAACCGGAGGAACAACTCTCTCGCCCAGTGCCTCTCGAAAAACCTGGCGCATATTCTCAACAAACACGAACCGAATATCCTTAAAAGGCTCCTTCGGCACTTCATCCAGATCGCGCCTGTTCTGCGCCGGCAAGAGGATTGTAGTCACTCGCGCACGGCGCGCCGCCAGTACCTTCTCTTTTACACCACCAATCGGGAGCACATTTCCACGAAGCGTGATTTCGCCCGTCATGGCGACGTCTTTTCGAACCGGACGGCCCGACAATGCCGACACCATCGCAGTGGCGAGCGTGATGCCAGCGGACGGGCCGTCTTTCGGAATCGCGCCTTCAGGTATGTGAATGTGGAGGTCGTAGTTGGCGAAATCTTCTTCCGCGATATCCAGTTCCTTGGCGCGAGATTTGGCATATGAATACGCGGCCTGCGCCGACTCTCGCATGACATCGCCGAGTTGTCCGGTCATCACGAGATTTCCCTTGCCTTTCATTCGCAGGGCTTCGATGAAGAGCACGTCGCCGCCGACCGCAGTCCAGGCCAGGCCGGTTGCGACGCCGATCTGATCCTTCTTCAAAGCTTCCTCAGGAAGGATCTTCGGCGCACCGAGAAACTCGTGAACGTTCTTCAGCGACACTCGGATTCCACCCTTGTGACCTTCAGCAATCTTGCGAGCCACTTTGCGGCAGATGCGACCGATTTCGCGTTCGAGTTGGCGCAAACCTGCTTCCTGTGTGTATTGCTGGATGATGGTGGAAAGCGCGGTCCGCGAGATGTGCAAATCTTTCGCGGTGATCCCGTTTTCGTCCATCTGTTTCGGAATCAGGTGACGAATGGCAATCTCACGTTTCTCTTCTTCGGTGTAACCGGCCAGACGGATCACTTCCATACGATCGCGAAGCGCCGGTTGAATCGTGTCGAGAATGTTCGCGGTGGTCATGAAGATCACGTTCGAGAGATCAAACGTGACGCCGAGATAGTTGTCGCGGAACGAATTGTTCTGTTCGGGATCGAGCACTTCGAGCAACGCTGACGACGGATCGCCGCGAAAGTCCGCGCCGACCTTGTCGATCTCGTCGAGCATGATCAGCGGGTTGTTCGTGCCTGCCTGCTGGATCGCCTGAATCAAACGTCCGGGCATGGCGCCGACGTAAGTTCGGCGATGCCCGCGAATCTCAGCTTCATCATGCACGCCGCCCAACGAGAGACGAACGAACTTGCGATCGAGAGCTCTCGCGATCGAGCGACCCAGTG
Source organism: Pyrinomonadaceae bacterium (assembly GCA_035257785.1). Taxonomy (GTDB): domain Bacteria; phylum Acidobacteriota; class Blastocatellia; order Pyrinomonadales; family Pyrinomonadaceae; genus PSRF01. Next base: position 2,910 of record DATEWS010000015.1, on the reverse strand, counting down.
AAGTCTTACCGACGCCTGGGGGGCCAACCAAACAAAGAATCGGGCCCTTTGGTTTTTCCTTCAGCTTGCGGACTGCAAGTGCTTCGAGAATTCGATCCTTAACTTTCTCGAGACCGTAGTGATCTTCGTTGAGAACTCGCTCAGCTTTTTGCAAATCGAGATTGTCAACCGAAGATCTGGACCACGGCAGGTCGGTCATGATTTCCATCCAGTTTCGCAGCGTTGCGGTTTCCGCTGCGTCCGGATGCATGCGTTCGAGTTTCTTGAGTTGGCGGAGAGCTTCGTCTTCGGCCGGCTTCGGCATCTTTGCCGCTTCGATCTTTTCACGAAACTGCGCGATCTCTTCCGCGAGTTCGTTACCTTCGCCGAGCTCGCTTTGAATAGCTTTGAGTTGCTGGCGCAGGTAAAACTCACGCTGCGAACGATCGATGTCGGCGCGTGCCTGAGTATTGATCTCTTGTTGGACTGTCAGGACTTCGATTTCTTTGTTGAGTAGATCGTTGACGCGTCGTAACCGCGCGGTCGTGTCTGCGATATCGAGAACTGACTGTGCATCTTCAACCTTCAACTCGAGGTTGGAGGCCGATAGGTCAGCGAGACGGCCGGCGTCATCAAGATTCGCAATGATGGCCATCACTTCGGGCGAGATGTTCTTGCCGAGGTTTATGGCTTTTTCCATCGAGGCGCGCACGTTGCGCACGAGCGCTTCAACTTCGAGAGATCTTTCCGGCGGCAGAACTTCCTGCATCACGGTGATGCGTGAACGCAAGTACTCTCCAGTCGCATCGACGGATTCAATCTGCGCGCGCGCGAGTCCCTGGACCAGGATGCGGATGCGACCATCTGGCAACTTCAACATCCGCATGATGACCGCGGCAGTTCCGACTGCATAAAGATCCTCCGCCAGCGGCTCTTCTTTATCGAGATCCTTCTGCGACGCGAGGAGGATCATGCGATTCTCCGCGAGTGCTTCGTCCACCGCCCTGATCGACTTCTCCCGCGATACAAACAGCGGCACGATCATGAACGGATAGATCACGATGTCACGCAAGGGCAACACCGGCAATTCGCTCGGGATCTGCAATTGTTGATCGTTGTCAGTTGTTTCGATTGCTTCCGTTGTAAACTCTGGTTCTTTAACTAGTGCCATTGGCCGTGTCCTTTACCGCTATCAGGACCTCCTCTCCCCTTCTGTCTTCGATCTTTGGAAGGTATATGTGCAACATACCGTTGCTAAGCTCCGCCGACGCTTCGCGGATGCTGAAGGTCCAACGCAACGGCACGATGCGCTCAAACTTGCCAAAGCTGCGCTCGGAACACAGGTAAGAAAGAATCTTTCGGCGGTTGGGCCGTCTTTTCTTTTCGCCCGAGATTCTGAGTTTGGTGTTGCAAATGGTTATTTTGATTTGGTCGGCAGTCACACCCGGCAGCTCGACTCGAATCGAAATCATTTTCTCCGTTTCGCAAAGATCGACGGGCGGCGCCCAGGTTCCGGAGGCCAAAGGGTTCTCCGCTTCGGTCGCTTCCTGTAGTGCTGCGTAGAGTCGCCCGACGCGGTCGCGCAGGCGCTGCAATTCGAGCCGTTCTAATCCAGTCGCACGAATGGGCTTGATCATTACTAATTCCCCGGTTCGAAAGTACTACTTTTTACCTGCCGGCCCGCTGGCCCTGGTCCGAACGAGGTGTTTGAGCTCAGTCATAAACTCAGACACGTCTTCAAACTCAAGATACACAGAGGCAAAGCGAACATATGCGACTTTGTCCAGTTCTTTCAAGCGTCGCATGATCATCTCACCGATTTTACTTGTCGGGCGTTCGCGCTCGGGCGATTCCTGCACATACTTCTCGATCGCATTGACGATGCTGTCAAGTTTTGTTGACGGGACCGGACGCTTCTCGCAGGCACGCAGCAATCCGGCCATCACCTTGTTACGATCGAAAGTTTCTCTGCGACCGTCTTTCTTTACAACCATGTAGGGTATCTCATCGATGCGTTCGTAGGAGGTAAATCTTCGTTCGCACCGGAGACACTCTCTTCTGCGCCGGATTGCATCGCCTTCACGCGATTCGCGCGAGTCAACCACTTTATCTTCGAGATATCCACAGAATGGACACTTCATTTTAGTCAGACCCTTTCCGGGAATTCATTTGGAGAAATCATGGCGCGCAGCTTCGTAACACTCAGGTCACCGCGAATTACATAAAAGATTCCGAACAAAAGTGCTGGACCAAAATCGACGAGGTGCAAAACGATCGAGAGGGCCGCAGCCAGCTCTTTCTGAACACCGAGAAACAACAATCCGGCGGCGGTCGCGGCGTGAAAAGCGCCGGCAGCGCCGCCCGGCGTCGGCACCAGTGAACCTACCAGCGACCAACCGAGCACGAAGATCGTTTCCGTAGGTCCCACGGGTAAATGAAACGCTCGCATCACCAGCAGATTCGCGGATGCTATGCTGATCCAAATTAAGACCGTCCAACCGGTTGTTTCCGCCAGTTCACGAAAATCGACGAGCACACGCAGCGCCTGCGCGAGTTGCTCAAGAATTCTCAGCACAAGTTGCGATAGTTTCCGTGGAATGAAGCGCCAACGCGTGAATAGTCGGTCACAGAAATCGATCACGAACGTCGAACGTTTTCTGAACCAGGTTAGGAAAACGATTCCGACAATTACGGCAGACAGCATTATCAAACCGGCGAGTCGAACTCGGTCGAACGAAACCTCGAGTACGAATCGCGGCCGGAACCAGAGCAAGTTGATGGCGAACATCAGCGCGACCGCGGTCATGTCGTAAATCCGTTCGACGAGAATGGTGACGAGTGAAGCGCTAGGTCTAACGCTCGGATCGCGCATCGAAAGCACGACCGGTCTGACGACCTCACCCGCACGTCCAGCCAGAAAGATGCCAGTGA
>DATEWS010000014.1:0-12855 GCA_035257785.1 Pyrinomonadaceae bacterium | reverse complement strand
GTATTCGAACTCGGCAACGCGCACGAGCTCATCCTTGGTTCAAAGACGGCCGGCATTGTTGACTCAGTGCAAGGCCCGGGTTTTCAAACCCTCGAAAACGATATCGACGAAAGTGACGAGTAGTCGATAGTAATTGGTGTGCCCGGCAAGCGTACTGTGTAAGCGAGTGGATGCGTATCAGTTCACTGCCGGGTCCACCGTAAACGTGATCTCATTGCTACGAGATTAGAAAGGAGCGAACCATCATGAAAAACGATTACGAGAAACCGGAAATCGTCGAACTCGGCCAGGCACAAAGCCTCATCCTGGGCGCGAAGTCGTTTGCTATGGCGTGTGATACGATTATGGGATGCGGCTGGCAAACACTCATAAACGACATCGATGAGAACGAAGAGTAGACCGCGTCCTCAATAACCTACAAACTTTCGCGCGCGCGAATGGAGATCGCAAACATCGACGAGAGCGACGAATAAAGCCGTCAGCCTGCGGATGAAACAAACGCTTGTTCTCCCGGACTGCCAGTTGCCGTTTTGTGTTCAGCACAAGCCTCCGTTTGCGCAGGTTTGGTGTTAACGATGCGTCAAACTCCCCGTTACACAATCGAGCAGTTTATGGATACCAGCAGGGTGTCAGGAATATCTTTCTCTCATGATGAAAGCTCCATTCTGGTTTCCAGTAACCAGACGGGCATCTTCAATGTCTTTAGCGTACCCGTCAACGGCGGTCCAATGAGGCAACTGACCTTCTCAACCGGCGACGATATTCGTGCCGTTGCATATTTCCCTGACGACTCGCGCATTCTTTACGCTCATGACAAAGGCGGAATCGAAAGCCGTCACCTGTGTGTGCTGGAAGAAGATGGGAGACATGTCGATCTCACCCATGGCACGGGCATAAAGGCTGGTTTGCGAAGATGGAGTCGTGATGGGAAGCACTTTTACTGCGTCACGAATGAGCGCGATTGTCGATACTTCGACGTCTACAAGATAGATTCAGATGGTTACGAACGGAGTCTCCTGTTCGAGTGTGACAACGATGATGTTTTCGTTGATGTATCGAATGACGAGCGGTGGGGACTATTCGTAAGGAACAACTCAGCGAGTGACAGCGACATTTATCTATATGATTTTGCGAACAGGGTCATGCAGAAGCTCACCTCACACTATGGGTCGGTTCGCCACCATTCGCCGTATTTCGATCTTCAGTCACGAAACGTGTTTTACTCAGCCTTCGACGATGAAGCGGCCTCGGCCTATCGATATAAACTGAGTACCGGAAAGACTCACCGCATCGGAAAGATCGAGCATGGTTGTTTAAATGAGCGGCTTTCATATAACGAGCGCTACCGCGTTGTTTTACGACAAGACGGCGTTCGCATCGGTATCACGGTTTACGATTGTTTGAGCGGTGAGGCGATCGCGTTACCGGCATTTCCGGACGGCGAGGTTAAATCGCTGACTATCTCGCGGAGTGAACGGCTGATGGCGTTTTATGTTAATGGAGATTGCGCTCCGAACGACCTTTACGTTTACGAATTCTTGACCGGGCAGATTCGTAAGCTTACGAATAGCCTGAATCCAGCGATCCATCCCGCAGACTTAGTTGAGTCCGAAGAAATTAGCTTTACGTCTTTTGATGGGATGGAAATTCCGTGCCTGCTTTGGAAGCCACACGATGCGAACGGAATTCAGAAGGCTCCAGCGCTTGTGTGGGTCCATGGTGGCCCAGGAGGTCAGACGAGAAAAGGATATGCCGGTGCGGTACAGTTTCTTGTCAACCACGGATACGTTGTCCTCGGAGTGAATCACCGGGGCAGCTCTGGATTTGGAAAAGCATTTGAGGCAGCGGCGGATCGTAAACAGGGACGTGAGCCTTTGTGGGATTGTGTAGAGGCGAGGCGATTTTTGTCGACACTGGATTTTGTAGACGATTCGAAGATCGCAATTATGGGCGGAAGTTTCGGCGCGTACATGACTCTTGCGGCCCTGGCTTTTCATCCCGATGAGTTCGCGGCGGGAGTTGCGATTTCAGGAGTGTCGAATTGGATACGGGCACTCAAAGCTTTGCCGGAGGGATCACCGACACGCAAGTTTTACTATGAGAAGCTCGGTGATCCTGAGACGGATGAGGAGTTGCTTCGGGCTATTTCACCGCTGTTTCATGCCCGGAACATCAGTAAGCCACTGATGGTGTTGCAAGGCGCTAAAGATCCGCGGGTGTTGAGGGCTGAATCAGACGATATTGTTGCTGCTGTAAGAACCAATGGCGGCGTTGTGGAATATTTACTATTCGACGACGAAGCTCATGGCTTCAGAAAGCGCGCCAATGCCGTTCGCGCCTATCAGGCAATCCTCAATTTTCTTGATCGACACCTTAAATACGATCGTAGCTACGAGAACTTCGGACTGGAAGAATACGTTATCGCTTGAATGTTTGACAGCGAGCGCACGTCAGCGGGATGAAACCTGGGTTTTGTTCATCACTTCGCGCATCGTTCGCCAACGTGCGTATTGTTCGAGTTTATCGGGAGAGGTGTTCTCTTTACCCTGTAGCCAGAACATAAACCAATCAAGATTCCGTTGATAGATCTCGTAGCGGTGTTTCGGTTGATTCTTTACGTGCAGTTCATCCGCAAAAACAAACATTTCAATCGGCTTGTTCAATTCTTTCAAGGTATTGCGGAGCATGAGTGACGTGAGTACTTCGCTATCAGAAATCTGAATCAACACTGGTGCGTTGATTCGATCCGCATTGAGTGAGGCAGATATCTCTCGCCAGCGTGATGCGACTTCGCCTTGCGGCCGGCCCAACCCCCAGGTCGCCATGAATTTTTGCCAGCCGGTATCACCGAGATCATAAACATAGGGATCATAACTACCGCTGCTGCTCATAGCCGCCGCCTGGAACAGGTTAGAGTGACTTATCGTGTAGGCTGTGATTTCCGATCCGAAACTCAATCCGGACAACCCTCTTTTGTTTGCTTCCACGAGTCCCATATCATCCAGCATCTTCATCGCTGTTGTCAGACTTTCCATCGGTGAATCCCAGATCATCCTGGTCTTGTTAAAGTCTGCATCGCGGACGATGGTGCGTGGTGGCTCATTGAAATCAAGAACGACGAATCCATTAGCGGCGAACACTTGAATCGGGTATTCGTCTCCGGCAGCGCCACGGAGGAAACCACCCGATGCGTAAGTCGTGACGATCAGTGGGTAACGTTTCCCCGGCACGTAATTCAATGGTTTGACAACGTGAGCATGCGTTGCGACGCCGTACTTATTCTTCCACTCAATCCTGATCGCAGGACTCAACGCGATGTTTTGAAATTCAGGATTAACGTTAACCAATGTTCGCGGAAGACCTGTTTTTAGATCGAGGATTGCGATTTCTTGAGGAAGAGTCGGATTGGTACGAATGCAAACGGAGGTCGATTGATCGCGATCGAACGAAAAGCCAAAAAGCAGATCGTGGCTTTTGCTGATTTCGCGAATTGTCCCGCCTTTGATTGCGACCGCATAAAGCGCCGTTTTTGGAGGGCCGATTTGTTCAAAGTATATTTCGCTGCCATCTTTGTTCCACCATAGGTCGAGAATATATCCGGCCGACGGTGGCTTCACTTGGGTAACGCTGTTATCGACCAATGATTTGAGTAAGATCGAGTAATTGTTGTAGTCGGTAACGGCAAACAGTTGCGATTTGCCATCGCTCGACAACTTCGTTTTAAGGATCAGCTTCTCCGGTCCCGCTTCCGGTAAGGTTGGTTTAGCCAGTCTTATTTGCTCCTCGGGCGTTGCTGATCTTTCCTTCCGGCTTTCCACTTCATAAACCCAGGTTTGTTTCTTTCTCGGTTTGGCATCTAGAACGAGCCGGGGAAAGGTATCGCGCCCGTAAGCTCTGATGGAGCCATCGTAAAGAATGCCACTTTCCAATACTCTCTTTGCAGCGTCGACATCGACTGGCTCAAACGTGGTGAAGATTATTTTCTTTCCGTCCGGTGACCACTCATACTCCTCGACATCGGTTGAACTGTGCGTGAGCTGCTCTCGTTTTCCATCGTTCGTCAAACCCCAGATCTGCCAGGAGCCATTGTCATTGATAAGACATGTTACTGATTGACTATCGGGAGACCACGCAACTGTGTAATTACTTAGCTGCCCGATCTGATCAAAACGAGGTGGTCCTGCGGTTCCCAGGTTTTCAGGAAGACCGCCGTGCACGGTATCAACAACAAACAAGCCGCTCCGATAACTATTGGTTTCGTAAACAGCTTGCACGAGGACGAAAGCAACTTTCCTCCCATCAGGAGAGATTTGCATGCCTTTGATGTCGCGGATGGTCAGCAGGTCCATGGCCGTGATGGGACGAGGGGAGGTACGTTCAATAGACTCGAGCTTGACTGGAGTGGGATCGAACCCCGGTTTGCTGACTATTCGCTCAGCCGCAAAGGACTTCGCAGAAACCACTCCAGCGGTGCAGAGAAGAATGAGCAGTACCAGTTTTTTCATCAGCATGATTTGTCCAGTCGTGTTCGGAAACCGAAGGTACCCAAACATAATGAAAAGACTTAGAACTCCAACTTCAGCGAAAACTGAGTTGAGCGTGGACCACCAATTTGGTAGAGCGGATTGAATCCAGTTCCAAGGCCGCCGCTACCAAGCGCCCTGCCATACATCTTGGTGGCGACACCGAATGGGGCGCAGTTAGTGAAGCTGCCGCACACCGAGCCGAAATTGGGATGGTTGAAGATATTGAAGAAATCCGTTCGGAATTGAAGGTTTATTTGCTCGGTAAGATTGAACTGGCGCCGGAACGTCATATCCATCTGGAACAGCGGAAGTCCTCTTAAAGCGTTGCGACCAAGAGAACCCTGTCGAGTAGGTAATCCGTTGACCAGCGGAACAGCAGCGAAGGCACTCCGATTAATTCGTCGACCACCGGGTGCTTTATCGTCATCTATGTAAAGTGGCACGCCCGAGATCAGATCCGGACGAACGACATTGAGTAGCCCGAAAAACGTAGCTCCGGTAGTTATGTTTACGGGAGGCGCAGAATAGGCCTTCACAACGGAATCAATGGACCAACCCTTCAGGAGCGCATTACCAGCGGTTCCCAAATCCCACATCGGCAGCTGATAACTGATCGCACTACTAAACGCATGACGCAAATCAAAATCTGAAGGACCACGATCTTGACGCGGATCGATTCTCGTTACCGAGACGAATGATGACGACTCGCTCGATGCTGTATCCAGGGATTGTGCAAAAGTGTAGTTAGCCAGAGCTTGCAGACCTCGCGATAAGCGTCTGTTGTACTGCACTTGCAACGAGTTGAAATCGGAGGTACCAGCATTCCTGATCACGGAGACAAACAAAAACTGAGGTGACAGCGGAAAAATCTCCTTCCGCAACAACCTGCGACCACGGGCGCCTACATACGAGACGGATAAACTCTGGTTTGTGTCCAGCGATTGCTCTACCCCAAAACTGTATTGCAACGTGTAGGGCAGTTTGAAATTCGGCTCGAATGCGACGATGGTTGAATTTGAGGGCACCGGTCCGACAGGCGCAGGTATGGCATCAACCGGGCTCAGCGGAAGCGTTCCACCAAAAACGAGTTTCGTTGTGCTGTACGGAAAGGTTGAGGGTCCAAAAGCGGCGGAACTTTCACCGTTCCCGACATCATAGAAAACGCCGAAGCCACCGCGCACAGTTGTCTCATGGCCCGGCTTTTCTCGCAGGCGATATGCAAAGCCAAGGCGGGGCGCGAAGTTGTTGTATGTCGTTTCGTAGAGCGGAGTGCCCGGCGGTGCTAAAACCGTCGTGGCTGGATCGTCGAATCCGGTAACGGTACGAGGATCATTGCCGTTTTTTTCGTGAGGGGCCGTATTGAGTTCCCATCGCAAACCATAAGTCAGAGTTAGCCGGCGGCCGATCTTCCACATGTCCTGTCCGAACAAGGACAAATTGACGAAGATTGGCTCGCGAGAAAATGATTCGGAGCCGATAACCGCAAAAGCTGACCTGCCCGTTAATATTCCACCGACACCGAAAAAGACATTGTTTTGCGCGTAAGCCCGCGGAGCGATAAGTGGACTCAAACGCCGGTAATCAACGCCAAACTTGAAGCTGTGTGATCCATCTATCAATGAAACATTGTCTACTATGTTTACCTGCCGCTGAAGGTGATCAGCCAACGTTCCGACATTCAGAAGGCCGTTGGGTACCCCAATCGTGAGCACAGTAAATTGAGCATTATCTCTTGATGCGAAGGACGGAAATAACAGTGAGTCGGGAGCGGGTACTGCGCCACCAAAATTATCAAGTTCAGATGTGCTGAGACCTGTTACGCGACTGTGATTAAACCGCCACTCGTTTACTAGTTTCGGGGTGAGGATGAAAGTGCCGCCGATCGTGAGTGTCCGTGTAGTCGTAGCATTGGACGTTATCGTGCTAAGAGGTCCGCTTCCGCCCCGTTGGTCCGCTTTGGAAGGCGAATAATTAAAGCGTCCGAAAATTGTCGTCGACTGCTTGATAATCTGATCAAGACGAATGCTGGTTGCATTCAACGACAGTGGATTCGAGAAGCTGGCGGCGAAGGGAGCGAGTAGGGTAACGGGATCCTCAGGACCATTAGGTCGGGGATAAGCGTTTAGAAATGGCCGAACGGAGTCCGGTGCTGCCGCGCGTGCTGACAACGATGGAACAAAAGAAATCGCTGCTTGCGGCTGGCGCAGACGCAATCCTTCGTACGACAGGAAAAAGTGAGTTCTGTTGCGACCGTTGTACCCTAATGGCGAGTTGCCTTCGCCAAACCGTGGCAAGAGAACTGGCCCACCAAGCACTCCGCCGAAATCATGTTGTCGAGTAGCGGGCTTGGGCTGACCAGCGACGTTATTAAACCAATCGTTGGCATCAAACACATCGTTGCGGAAATAATCGAACAGCGTGCCGTGAAAATCATTGGAACCTGAGCGAGTCGCAATGGAAATTTGGCCGCCTGGCATACGTCCGAATTCGGGCGCATAAGTGGATGTCAGCACCTTGAATTCCTGAAGTGCGTCAATGGAAACCAGGTTGTTGGTGCCGCCCGTGGCCGCTGTTGCAGGCAGAGAGCCTGCAGTAAGTTCTCCTGCGATCAACCCACTGCTCACGCCAATATTGGCGCTCACGCCATCCACCATGAAATAGTTCGCATTGGCACGTTGCCCATTGACACTGAACTGACCTGGTTCATTACCTCCGAGTTCAGTAGCAGTCAGCACGACTCCCGGTGTCAGCGTCAGTAAAGGCTGAAAACTTCTGCCGTTGAGGGGCGCATTCTCAATGAATTGCCGGTCAACGACTGTACCTACCTCTGGAGAATCTCTGACGAGTGGCGCATTCTCAACGACGTCAACTGTCGAGCCGGCCAGGCGACCCAATTTCAGTTGAATATCAATTCGGACCTGGCTATTTACGTTGAGAACGATGCCCTGATACTCGGCCGTCTGAAAGCCTTCATGTTCGGCTTTCACGGTGTAGGTATTCGGGGAGAGTGCAGACACGACGAAATTTCCGTCGGCATTAGTCATCGTGCGGCGTTGAAAGCCCTGACTAATATTGATTACCGCGATGTTGACGCCGGGAATTAGTGCACCGTTCTGATCGGTAACGGTGCCGCTGAGCGTAGCCGTCCCGTTTTGCGCGTGAACATCGATGAGAAATGAGTGATTAGTGATTAGGAAAACAAAAAGGCACACAGCGTAAGGCAAAGAACGCGCTCGCATAAATAGCGAACAACAGAATTCTCTAACGTGAGGACAGAGCAGAGTCGTGCGGACTCCGGATGTTCTGGGCATTGGGAGTTTCTCCTATTATTAAGACACGTCCTCTGGGCGCGAAAACATGCCAGGTTTTACTGTCCCTAACTCTTGTCTTTCGCTTCGAGCTGCCCACGACAAAAGTAGAGAATTCATCGATGACGGCTACAGCAAGAAGATCCGAAATCGTTCAAACACAGATCGATCGTCAAGAGTGGATTGCACCATCCACCCGGTGAGGTATTCTGATTGCTTACGTTATTCGCTGCTCGAGGGGCGTCGTGCAACGATGCAGATGCAGATCATTTGCGCTGCATCGTAAGTGTGAAGTCTCAAATACTCTACGAAAACTTACATCTCGTATTCTTTAATCCGCGCAGCCAGCTTTTCTGCGCCAGTTAAGGAGTTCCAGAACTGTCGCGACTTAATGGCCGTTACTGAGCTTTGTGAAGAGATAGTCAGAGCAGTGCGGATGGCGGCGTTATTGGCGAGCGCTAACTTATGTAGTCGCTCGACTGCGCGAGCCAGTTCCAGATCGTTCTGAATCGAAGCCTCTTCCACAAAGGTCATTGTCGAGCCGGGAAAAAAAACCGGCTGGATTTCCGCACGCAGGTGTGCCGTCTGGTCCTCAAAAGCACCAGCGTGCTCACGGAGCATCGCAATCCACTTCACGCGGGCATCCGGAGCAACCGCGCGCATGTCGAAACTCGCAAACCTGCTTACTAACTTCTTAAGTTCAATCGCGTGGAACAATGCGTTGTAAGAATCATTGACTACTCGCGAAGAATATTTAGTGATTGCTTCATCAGTTGCAGCAGCGGGAGACTGTCTCTCAAAGTACGCGCGCAGATCTTGATCAGCGGCGATACTGTTTGCTGTTTCTTCAGCTTCCTGAATTGAAAGCGGGCTCACACTCGGAGCATGGCGTGTCGCTTCCGCAATGGTGCGGATGTCGATCTTTACGGCGGGGTTGTTGACCACTGGCGCGAGCGCGTGGAGGAACTCGTCCTTGCGCTCCTGCGTGTCCACCACTCCCTCAACGCGCAGTGACCCACCTGCGCTGCGCGTGAGGTTGACTTGCTCATTCCGGTCGGCCTTGGCCCGGTTGAGCAAGTATGCCACGTCGACTTCCAGCTCCAGGGAAGCTACGGGTGGGATCGACGTGCTGGGCGATGGAGGGACTCGGCTAGCGGTGAGGTCCCGAAATGCCCAGTCCTTTTCGGGCCTGCCAGGTTCCCCGGCCCCTCCGGTCAATTCCGGTTCGATCTCGAAGACTTTCGGAGCTACATCTTTCACGGGCACCAACTCAAAACTCGCTTCGACAAACCGGAATTCTCGTAAAACTCCGCCGCGCAACACGAGTAGCGTCTGTTCAATCGGGTGCAGATCAGACTTGCTCAACGTGAGCGTGGCTTTCAATAGTTGACTCGCGCCAATCGTCCTGCCTTTTTCGTAATGCAACACATACGTCGCAGATCTTTCTTCCACTTCCGCGAATCCTGGTTGCTCGATCACAACAGCAAACGATTGAGCCGACGGTTGCAACTGCCAGATGTCATCAAGGTTTAGCAGCAGGTCGTCCGGAGTACTGACAGACGGTTGCGACTGCGGCTTCGAACCGTGGTGATAGACCATCCGCGCGCCATCAGCTCTCTGCCACGTGCCACTAATCAGCGTATTGGACTGGTCGTAAAGTCTTTGCGCCGCAACTCCGCCGCCGCGATTTTCCCAAACCTCGATCTTGTGCTGCGCCACGATCGCTCCCTCAGCACTGCGACGCTCTTCAAGATTTAGGAAACGATGTTTCACCCGGTCAGTCTGCTCATCAGTGCTTTTCTCAGCAATGCCGGCCCTTTGCAGTAAGTCACTTGCGGTAGCCGTTCGAGACAAATTGATCTTGAAGTAGAGGAAACTGCTGACAGCAACCGCAGATATCAACACGATCAACCAGCCCGGTCGTCGCCAGAACTGTTTGTGTTCGCGTGATTGACTCAGTATGCGCACGAGCTGAGCTTCAGCCGTCGTCGAATCAACCAGATCCGAAGCAGGTCTCAATCTGCTCCGTAGAGACGACAGGCGGTAAACCACTCCCTGTTTTACCGTCTTCGTCTTCCCCGAGTCGTCCGGTTCACGGATTACACTAAGAGGTGAGGACAGCACTTTAGGCGCCATTTCTCCGCTGATGTACGTCTCTTGCGGGACAGGATCCTGGTACACCACGTGAAGACTTGGCCCATTCTCATTTCGCAGACAAGCCTCGAGAGCTCTTCCCTCACTGAGCTCGATCCACGCCCACTGTTCACAGTGAGTTTCCACAGGATCCACGGTGAAGAAGAGCATCTGCACACCCTGCTCGCTCGAGACTTCTACAAACTCAACGGGCTCGTCAGCCGCCAGGTTGAGATTCAATTCACTCAAGTCAGAACTGACCTTCAATGAACTCACCGGTGCGCCATTGATTGCGATGCGCAACTCCTGCGGTTTGTGTTCGTGTGTCTCACGCAGACGATTCGCAAACTTCCGCGCGAGGTCGCTTGAACCCCCGCCGGATGCGCCACCACCCGTTGCGTCGGTTGGCGGTTCTTTCGGCTGAGGTGGTTCAGCCTGATAGCGTTGGGCCAATTGCGGAAGACCCAACAAGCTATTCACCGCGTCGAGACAAACATGGCAGCTGACAATGTGAGCCAGCTTCGCAGTGGTGAGCGCATCCGCGTTGCCGCCGCCGTAAATTTCTTCCAACTCATTTGCCGACAAACAGTCACCACACCGGGAGTTAAAGATCATCTGGCGCAGTTCGAGTGTGAGATCACAGTCAGACCTGAAGTATTTGATCTGCTGTGAGTCTGACGGTCTCGTGTTATTCACAAACCTGAGGCGACCCGGGTCGTCTATAAACAGCTTCGCTTCGCGACGCGCGAGTCCTTGCCACTGGTCCACGCAGTGTCGTGAGCTGTTCAGGATGCTCGCAATCTCAGTCGGAAAGTAGTCATGAAAGAAACGAAGAATGAGAACGCTGCCGGCGCGGGATGATTCTTTGCGCGCACACGCATAAGTGCAGATCTGATGAAGCTCTTCAAACGCCTGCATGCGGCGTGGGGGTTCAATTGTCGTCCAGCCGAGTCGACAAGAGTCGTAGTCGGCAACTGAAAGCGCCGCGTCATGCAGGAGTTGCGCCGAGCGACTCAACCGCGAAACATGCATGTAGCGCAACATCCTTCTAAGATACCCGTCTATATTTTCAATCTCTTCCAGCCTGGTCCGTCCCAAAACGAATTGCACAAACGCATCCTGAACGAGATCCTCTGCCGCATCTCGCTGCTGGTTGGTCAAGCGCATGGCCCACGCGAGCAAACTTTCATATCGCTCGGTGAACAATTGTTCACGCTTCTCATCTGGTTGTGCGGCCACTCGGCGCTGATCCAGCATCACGTCTCTGGGCTTTCTGGATTAGTCCCGTCGGGGCTTTCTGGGAACTTGTCCGTTCAATAGTAGAACCGGGCACGACCTTTGGGTCAGAACGTCTGCTTCTCCCTCACAAAGAAGCCGCGTTCAAATACATGTGTATTTTCGCAGGCCGGATCTCAAACGGAAAAGTTAGCTAAAGGAAAGAAAACAAAGGAATTAACGCCGCCCGTGAGAGAATAGCCCGGCCTTCGCGCCACTCGCAACAGAGAGTTAGCACGTCGATGAGTTAACTTAAATGATTGTGCGGTGATCAGAGTGAGATCCTGGGCCTTGCGACCACCGCTAACTGCTACTTATCCTCCTCATTCGGCGGCGGATGTTAATGCCGTGCCAACAACATGTCAACGTTTTTTCTGATGTGGGGAGACAGTTAGCAAACTAAAAAATCGCTTCCAGGCGACGCCACGTCCTAATCGTCGTTAACGAGTGAGACGGAGCGAAACCGAGACGCTCCGCCTTGATCGCAAGGCCGGCGTAACTGAGCGTGGTTCCGGTTTGTCGTTTCAGTTTAATGAGCGTCTTCGGCAGACACTGATTCGTGCGCACACCCATTCGCCGCATGTGTGCGACAAAATCGCGATCCGGAAACAACAACTCGGCCGCGAAAATCTCTGCACCCACTTCGATACTCTTATTCAAGTTCGATTGATCGCAATACGAGATGCCAAGATCTCGATCGCGAAAGAAGTGTTTTAGCTCGTGGGCCATCGTGAAAACCTTCGGATCCTGCGGCAGACCCTTCGCCACCATCACTGTCGGACCGAGCTCATCATTAATAAAGGCGCCGCGCAGGTTTCGAAACCGGTAAGGCCACTCGTCAACCACAATTCCGTTTTTCGCGTAGATTCGCAGCAAGTCGCCGACGAGAACGCGCGGTGACGAGAGTCCATTTTCGGCGCGCACTTGTCGCGCCAGTTGTCGCAGATCTTCGTAATAACTTTGTGTATTCACTTATGTTTTCCCCCTTTGCGACCGGGCTTAGGTCGAGTTTTTCCTTCGTACATAGTGCGCGCCCGGCGAAATTCCGCGTACTTCCGTAACTCCTCCACATCGGCAGGATGTAACTGCCTGGCCGTGCGTAAGAGCGCCTGGAGATTTTCGTCTTCTTCCGCACCGACTGTGTCTGATGGGAAGAATGAATTGATTGAGACACCGAAGAAACGCGAGATGCGTTCCAGGTCCTTAACGCTGGGCCGGTACGTGCCTGTTTCCCATCTCGAGATGGTGTTTGGTGCAACTTCGAGGTGACTTGCGAGTAAGTCTTGTGAGAGTCCTTCGCCGTGATTGTAACTGACGCGCAGATCCCTGATTCTTGCTGCGATTTGATCCAGCAAATCCATTTGCTATTCCTCTTTTCTCATCCTTTATGAGGACGACATTTAACCAATATCGTTGACAAGGAGGTTGAGGCCACGTATTATACGCCCTCGGCCTAAAAATTCAATGGTGAAGAGTGTTACCTCACATGAATAAATTTCTACTTCGCAAACGAATGTTTCTCGCGTCGGTCTCGAGTGGTACGACTTCTTACATTTTGGCAGAAGTTGAATCGAGTCGTGGTGGTGAATACAAATGGGGCCATTACATGTTGA
>DATEWS010000013.1:0-3093 GCA_035257785.1 Pyrinomonadaceae bacterium | reverse complement strand
CCGGTGCCGGCGCCTTCGACGACGCCCATCACATCGGACTCCTTGAGGATGAGATACTCGGTCCCCTCGATCTTCACCTCGGTGCCGGACCATTTGCCGAACAGGATCTTGTCGCCGGCCTTGACGTCGAGCGGCGTGATCTTGCCCTCTTCGCTCTTGGCACCCGCGCCGACAGCGACGACTTCGCCTTCCTGGGGTTTTTCCTTGGCAGTGTCCGGGATAATGATGCCGCCCCGCACCTGCTCGCCCTCTTCGATTCGCTTCACGATGACGCGATCATGAAGAGGCCTGATGTTGGTTGCCATAGCCTTGGTCTCCTTTCACTTTCTGCTCAAATGGGTATTTTGGAATAATTGCTAGCACTCTTTGAGTTAGAGTGCTAAGGATAGAGCCACCGGCGCGCGCTTGTCAACCGCACAAAAACTGAGGGCATTTATGCGGTCTTTGACCGCGCCCGGAGCTTTGTCTGGTTTGTATTCTTGGTGACTTTTGTGCCTTTTTGTGGCGAGCCCTGGTTCTTATACTCGGCGACGCGCTTGGCGAGGGTGTTGCGATGGATGCCGAGGACGGCGGCGGTGTTGGAGATGTGTTGCTTGTGACGAGCGAGCGCCTTCTTTATGTAGAGCTTCTCGAATTCGCAGAGCGCTTCGTCGAGAAGGATGTGGCCTTCGAGCATTTCGTCGACCAGGTTTTCGAGACGGTTGTGAATCAAAGTTGTTTTCCGGTCAGTAGCCTGTAAGCTTCAAGGTAACGAGCAGTGGTTGCCGCGGCTATCTCATTCGGAATGGCGGGCGCTGGTGGTTTCTTGTCCCAATCGAGTGTTTCGAGATAGTCGCGCACGAACTGTTTATCGAACGAAGGTTGTGAACGACCGGCTTGATATTCGTCAGCCGGCCAGAAGCGTGACGAGTCAGGCGTCAACACTTCATCAATCAGCAAGAGCTGTCCGTCTTTACCAACTCCAAACTCAAACTTCGTGTCGGCGATGATGATGCCGCGTTGGCTTGCATACTCGTGCGCTTCTTTATAGAGACGCAGTGAAGTGTCGCGCAGTAGCGCAGTCTTTTCATCGCCGATGAGCTCCCGAACTTGATCCTCGGTGATGTTTTCGTCGTGACCTTCTTCCGCTTTAGTTGAAGGCGTGAAGATCGCTTCCGGCAGTTTGGCTGACTCGACTAGACCTTCCGGAAGTTTGTGACCACACACCTCGCCCGTGCGCTTGTAGTCTTTCCATCCTGAACCGACGAGATAACCACGGACCACACACTCAACTGGAAACACTTGCGCACGACGCACGAGCATCGATCGTCCTTTTAAAGTTTGCGCGTGACGTTGGACCGCTGGCGGCATCGCCTCGACATCACTTTCGATCAGATGATTAGCGACGACTTCTTTCAGTTGTTCAAACCAAAACTCCGAAAGCGCCGTGAGCACTTCACCTTTACGCTCGATCGGCGTCGGCAGAATGCAATCGAATGCAGAGATGCGATCCGTTGCGACGATCAGCAAACTGTCGTCGTCAACTTCATAAACGTCACGGACTTTTCCACGGCGGAGCAACTTCAGATCGGGAAGCGATGTTTGCAGCAGAGTAGTAGCAGCACTCATTTGATGGATGATTATTCAGCTTTTGTTAGAGGCAAGGCGGATTGTGCTCGCGCGAAAAAACTTTGTCAAGACAATGCCTGATTTATGTAACACGGATGAACTCAGATCGGGGAAAACCGATGAACGCGGATCAGAGAGCGTCGCGTAATCGGCGAATCTGTGCCGCATGATTGTGTGCGTGTGCAGCGTAGATCCGTAACCAGTCTTCAGTCGTGTAATGACCACTCTCGCTGTGAGTGCCGGCGCGATTCCAATCAGCGTCGCTCATCAATTGAAGCACTTGCATCGTCGACTCGCGCGCGCAGCGAAACGCTTCGAGTGCCGGAGCCATGTCGCGCTCGTTGTAACGAAGCCTCGCAGCAAACGCATCCTGGTCGTAACCCTGAATCAATGGATTGTCTTCGACTAAAAGTTTTCGTAGTCTCCACGCGGAAGTGCTTTCGCTGTCGCCGAGGTGATGAACGATTTCGCGCGCACTCCATTTGCCAGGAATCGGATGCGCTCCTAAACTGTCAGCAGGGAAACCATTAAGCGCATTCATAACTTCGTCGTAACCGGCGGCGTACGTAGCAATGAGATCAGATCGTTCTTCGGGTGTCATGCTCGTGTGTTCCTTTACAATTTGGATCGGCTATTGGCAATATCGTAACACTTTGGGCTTGAATCGCGGGTCATTTCTCCTGTACTATCCCCCGGAACCGAGTTGCGCCGTTACCCCGTGGTGCTTGCCCTCTGAGCCTCCTGTCAGTTTCAGATTAACTATTAAATCCGATGGCTACAGCTACTGACAGACAGAAAACAGCAAAAGAAAACTTCGCAGCTCCCGAATCGGGTGAGCGCAAAGTTTCGCTGCTCGTGGTGGAAGACGACGAGAATATCTCGACCGCAATCAGCGAGTACTTTTCGCGTGCCGGGTACAACGTCAAAACCGTTGAGGATGGTCTGAACGGCGTGAAAGCGGCGTTGGATGATCCGCCGGATGCAGTTGTCCTCGACCTAATGCTGCCGAAAATGGATGGACTGGCAGTGTGCAAGGAACTGCGTGAGAAGGTCGGCTATCTGCCGATACTCATGCTGACCGCCAAAGACGACGTGGTCGACAAGGTGCTCGGGTTGGAGATGGGCGCTGACGACTACATCACGAAGCCTTTCAGCCTGCGCGAGCTTGAGGCCCGCATCAAGTCGGTACTCCGGCGTACACGAAATGGACCAAGCACTGATGGCATGCGCGACGAGGCGCCCATCGTGCGCGGCCGGCTGCGCATCGACTCCGCGAAGCGCGAAGTGACGATCGGCGACAGGCAGGTTGAACTGACGCCCAAAGAGTTTGATTTGCTGCGTCTGTTTGCTTCGAACCCCGGACGAGTTTTTCCGCGCAAATACTTGCTCGAGAAGATCTGGGACTATTCGTACGAAGGCTACGATCGAACGATCGACTCACACATCAATCGCCTTCGCGCCAAGATCGAAGAGAACCCCGAGAAC
>DATEWS010000012.1:0-3582 GCA_035257785.1 Pyrinomonadaceae bacterium | reverse complement strand
CGAGGACGATGCCGCCGATCAGGAACCATGGTTGGGTGCCGAACCACCGATCAAGGAAATAGCCGAGGGCGCAGAAGGAAGCCACCGAGGCGAACAACGCGATGCCCGCTGCGTAAGCAAAACCAGCCTTTCGGTTCTCGTCCTGATCGTTCACCAACTTTCCCTCGTCAGATAATTCTTCGGAACTTCGTAAAGCGCAGCGCGACGTGAATGGCGCATCGAGTCGTGAATAAAGCAGACGTGCGTGCACCAGCACGCTTTGCCGCCGTCGATCGCATTGAGTTCCTGCTGGCGTTCGTTGGCGGACCAGAGCGCGTTGAAGTCGTAATCGAAGTCAGCGAGTGAGGCGAACTTTTCGCGCAACTCACACGCGCGCACGTCGCCGTTGTAGTCGATGACTGCAGCGGTTTCGCCTGCGGTACACGGAAAGGGCCACGGCGTTGGTTGCTGAAAGTTCGCGTGTTGCGTGCGGTAGTGAGTGGTGATCGTGCCTGCATAGACAGCGTTCTTGACAAAGCGTTTGCTGCGATCGTCGTTGGCAAACATCCGATCGCCGTAGCGCTTCGTCAGCTTCGCAACGTGCGCGTACATTGCCGGCAAAACTTCGGGCGGCACCTGTTTGATCTGTTCGCCTACCAGAGTCTCGCCGCGAATGATGTTGAAGTACTGACCATCGAGACGATAGTTGTCCCACATAAACTCCGAGAGCATCTCGATCTCAGTGTAGTTTTCAGCACAGATAACCGTATTCACGTTGAGACGAAAGCGGTCTGTGTACTTTTGTTTTAGAGGATAGAGCGCTTCGATGCACTCGAGCGCCTTCTCCCAATTACCGGGAACGCCACGAATGCGATCGTGTGTCTTGCCATAACCATCGAGCGCGATGTTGAGATAGAGATCGAGCGCGGGATTATTTCCGAGAGCGCGATCGACGATATCGTAAACGCGCGACTTGATCAGCCCGTTCGTCGGAATGATGACGCGACTGACGCCGTTGTTCGCGATGAAGAGATCGATGATGTCGGAAAGATCGCGTCGCAGCGTCGGTTCACCGCCGGAAAGCCAAAGATCCGTGATCGGCGGCATCGTTTGTGAGACCTTCTCGATCTGCGCGAAGGTCAGGTCGCCGGGTTGGTTCAGCTCCGCGTGATAGAAGCACGTTTGGCAGAACGCGTTGCAGCGAGAAGTGACGAACAGGATCACGGTGCCGAGACGCTTTTCGCGTTTCGAGGAACGCAGCAATTGCACGAACTGAGATGCTTTACTGGTCATCACGAATCGCGGGAGATAATGACAGCTTCACGAGGTGATTTCAATTCATAGGTGATGCCGCGCCAGGTGATGCGCTGCGAGAAGCCGGCGACGATGGCGTTGTAAAGATAGAGCAACTGCGCAAACGGCCAGAGGAACATTTGCGCCAGGAGTTCGCCGTTTGATGTTTCGAGAACGCGCGAAACCGCGCGGAAGCGGATGAAGGATTTTGCCGCGCCGAGCGCGAAGATGAGCAGCAAAAAAACCGCCACGGATGGACGCGGACTAATGCTGATCAGGATGAGACCACCGAAGAAGGTGATGGTGAAGAGGGATGAGCCGAGTAATAACGGCAGCCAGAGGTGCGAGGCGTAGACGCGTGTGATCTTGATCTGGCGCGTCGTGAATTCAAGTAGTTCGTTGAAGTCGCAGTCACCGATGGAAGGTACGAGACAGTTTGGCGTGAAATGGATCGGCAGCTTCGCTTCCTTCAGCACGTTCGTAATCGTGAAGTCGTCAGACACGGTGCCGCGCCAGCGATCGTTGACCGCAAGCTCGTCGAATGTGGTGCGGCGAATTGCAGTTGAACCTCCCCAGCAGAAATTCTTACTTCGATCCGCGCCCAGAGCCGAAGCAATCGATGCGTTCCAGACAGCGCGAAGCCGCGAAGCAAGACCGCCTTGCTCCGGTATGAACCAGCGATATCCGGTCGAAGCTCCCAACCCTTCATCGACGAGCGGCGCCACCAGTTTTTTGAGCCAGTCTTTTCCGGGCCGCGCATCAGTATCGACAAACACGAGCACTTCCGATTCGGGATCGACTTTAGTTGTCGCAACCCGCAGGTTGTGAACCTTCTGCCCGCTGTCAGTTGCTGGTCCAGCGATGACGATCCGCGTTGTCACATTTGCCGCACTCGACAACCGTTCGACAACTTTAATTGCCGGATCGTCCTCGCGGTCAAAAACAAAAAGAACTTCGTAGCGCGCATAACGCTGCGTCAACAACGGACGCAGATTGTCAGCAAGGCCCGGCTCGAGTCCGCGGCCCGGCGCAATCACTGAAGCAAAAGGTTTGTACTCAGGAAGCGGACGAATCGTTTCGCGTCGCACGTAATCTGCGAAACGAAACCCACCGAGCAAAGATTTGATACCAATCCAGCAGGAGATGGCCGCGAGGAAGTAGTAGACAACCATCAGAGTGATGGCAGTAAATTTTGGGCCAACGCGATCAACGGCTGCGGGTAAAGTCCAACCACGATCACGCCGACGACTGACACCGCTAAAGCGACTTGAAGTGCGGGGGAGAGCGCGAGCGGTTTGTTGTCGGCAATGCGATCTCCGAGATACATCACCTTGATGAAGCGCACGTAGTAGTAAAAGGAAACGACGGTGTTGAGAATGGCCCAACCCGCGAGCCAGTAGTACCAACTCTTGCCGTCAGTCGCGCCGCGCTGGAGCAATCCGCCAAACAGAAAATACTTACCGATGAAACCGCCCGTCATCGGCAAGCCGCCGAGCGACAGCATGAAGATCGCCATCATCGCAGCCATGAGGGGCGCTTTTTGTCCGAGACCGGTTAGGTCGTCAACGTTGTCGCCGATGATACCGCGGCGTCGCAGGCTAATGATCACGCCAAATGCGCCCATATTCATGAGGGTGTAAACGAAGAGGTAAATGATTAGGCCGATCCTGCCAAACTCATTGTCAGCTACAAGGGCGAGCAGGAGATATCCCGCGTTGGAGATTGACGAGTAAGCGAGCAGACGTTTGGAATTTTCCTGAGTGACTGCGGCCCAGTTGCCGACCATGATCGTGATCGCAGCGACGAGTCCCAGCAGCGGCGCCCAATCTTCGCGCATGCCGCCGAGTGCTTCGCTAAAGATGCGTGCGTACAAAGCGAAACTCGCAGCCTTCGAGCCCGTCGAAAGAAACGCTGTGACTGATGTCGGCGCGCCTTCGTAAACGTCTGGCGCCCACATGTGAAACGGAACGACCGCGACCTTGAACGCCAGCGCGACCAGGATGAAGTACTCGCCCAGGAAGAAGAGCGGCATCCGGGTGGCCCCGTTCACCTTGGCGGCGATACCCGCGTACGACATCTCGCCGCCCGTCGTCCCGTAGATCATCGCGATGCCGTAGACGAGGAAGCTGGTCGCGAAGGCGCCCATCAAGAAGTACTTCATCGCGCCTTCCGAGCTGCGCAGGCTCTTGCGCCAGCAGCCGGTCAGCACGTAGGCGGCCAGCGACATCGTCTCGATGCCGATGAGCAGCGACACCATGTGCGTCGCGTGCGCGACCATGACCATGCCGGCGGCCGCGAACATCACCAGCG
>DATEWS010000011.1:0-5851 GCA_035257785.1 Pyrinomonadaceae bacterium | reverse complement strand
AAAGGCGGCGCGAGCAAGATCTGTTTCGTCGTCTCGCCGGGAAAGTCCGACATCTTCGAATACTTCGGCGGCGAGATTGGACCAGCGACACTCTGTTACACGGTCCAACCAGTTGCCGCTGGTTTGTGTGACGCGATCTTTCGAGCCCTCCCGTTCATCGACGCGCACGAACTCGTGGTGATCGGACTGCCTGACACGATCTGGTTTCCGGAAGATGGTTTCTCTGCGTTGCCTGACCATCGACTCTCGTTTCTTGTCTTTCCGGTGGACCATCCCGAACTCTTTGACGCGGTCGTCACCGACGCGAATGGTCGCGTTTTGCGAATCGACGTGAAGAAGCGAGATGCCGGTTCGTCGTGGATATGGGGCGCATTCAAGATGCCAGGATCGGTCCTGCACGAGCTTTACGCGTTGTGGTGCAAACGCGATCGCAGCGACGAATACATCGGATCATTGGTTAATGCGTACCTGGCGGAAGGTGGCGAGGCAGAGTCGGTTCCGGCCGGCGAAGTGTACGTGGATGTCGGCACGTTGAATGGATATCGAGAAGCGATGCGCGTGTTGGGTGAGGTTCAGAGTTCGAGTTTAAGGTTCGAAGTTGCCACAACCATAAAGTGATGAAGGTGCTCGAAGACGAATTATTAACTGAAGATGAGATCCGCCGCCGAGTGACGGAGTTGGGCCAGTGGTTTCACAACCTCGACCTGCGCGGTGTAAAGACCGCTCCCAGGCATTTTCTCGGAGACTATCCCGAGGTTAAATGGCAACGCTTCGCGCACGCCGTTCCCGCTGACTTGTCGGGGAAATCAGTACTCGATGTTGGATGCAACGCAGGCTTTTACTCAATCCAGATGAAGAACCGCGGCGCCGAACGCGTCGTGGCAATCGACACTGATGAGAAGTACCTGGACCAGGGGCGGTTTGCGGCGAAAGTAAATCGGATGGAGATTGAGTTTCGAAATCTCTCCGTCTATCGCGTTGCTGAACTACGCGAGCAGTTTGATCTGGTGCTGTTTATGGGTGTGCTCTATCACCTGCGCCATCCGCTACTCGCCCTCGATCTGCTTCGAGAGCACGTCGTCGGTCATCTGCTGGTGGCACAATCGATGGTGCGTGGTTCGCGGTGCACGGTCGACTTCCCGGCGAACTTCGATTTCTGGGAAGAAGACGTGTTTGAAGATAAAAGTTTTCCGCGGCTCCATTTTGTAGAGCAACGTTTTGCCGACGATCCGACAAACTGGTGGATTCCCAATCAGGCTTGTTTTGAAGCGATGTTGCGCAGCGCGGGATTCGTCATCCTGGACCATCCCGAACCAGAAGTCTTCGTTTGTCGTCGCGCACGAACAACCGGACCGATCGATCCGGGAAACGACTTGCGGGAGATTACGAGATGATCGAAGCCGTCATGTTCTGGAACGAGCCGAACAATAAGTCCCACTGGGATTTTGAGATCGATCCCGGTTGGAGGAGGTTCGCCGAGATGGTGAAGCTCGCTGCCGAAGCGGTGCGCGCGGAAAATCCGAAGTTGCTTCGTGTGCTGGGCGGTATCTCGCCGATTGATCCCAATTTCATTCGTAACATGGATACGCAAGGTGTGCTGAGTTGTCTCGACGTCGTCGCGCTGCACGGTTTTCCGCTCGACTGGAACCATTGGTCCATAGACGACTGGCCTGACAAGATCCAGGAGATTCGTGAGGTAACGTCGTTGCCGATTTGGATCTCGGAAGTGGGCGCATCAACGTTTGGTGCGGAAGAGGTTCAGGAGTTTGGTCTGCGTCGCTCGGCGGAGTTATTAATCGGGCGCGTGCCGCGAATTCATTGGTACAGTCTTTACGATCTTCCGACGGCGTGGCCGGCGACGACTCGTCATCGCGAGGCCGAAGGCTCGGCGTACTATCGTCACTTTCACATGGGCTTGCTTGATGAAAATGGAACGCCGAAGCGCGCGTTGTGGCAGTTTGCTGATTACACACCGGAGATCGGAGTTTGTCAGTGGTTTCATTTTGAAGACCACCGTCTTGATGATGCGATTACCTGGTTTAAGCGTTTGGGAGTGAAGTATCTGCGGACGGGGTTGAGTTGGTCTGACGCGGAGCGACCGGATTACGAACCGTGGTTTGATCGAATGATGACGGCGCTCGAACCGTTCGACGTGACGGTGACGTTCTGTTTCACACCCGAATCAAAAGGCATCAGCCCGCATCACACCAGTGCGCCGCGTCACGTCGAAGAGTATGCCGACTTCTGCACCCGCATGGTCCACCGCTACGCAAGTTCCTGATCCATTTTCTTTCTGCCACAAAAAGGCACCAAAAGCACAAAAGGGATCTATACGATCAACGGCAACACTAAAACGAACGCGAAGTGTTCCCAGAATGGCATGCCCTGGCGATAGGAGCCGTTGAGCAATGGAATGCCGAGCGTGGTGGCGTAATAAATGCCGAGTGGGAAGAGCAACGCGGTGCGCGGTTTGGCGTCTTCCATGCGTTCGCTGACCATGAATAGGAAGAGCAAAAAGCCGAAGTAGATCACAATACCTTCGAGCCGGTGCAGTTGATTACCACTTAGCCCATCAACCTCGATCGAGCGTCGTTGTATCTCGAGCGCGACGCAAATACGCGTGGTGTTCGCGATCAGCGTCGCAACGAATGCAAGTGCAGCGCTCAACGGAAGAAAACTCCAACTCACTTCGTGCAACCGATCGCGCCACAAACGTCGTAAGCCAAGCATCACAAACGCCGTGATCAGAAAGTTCACGCCCGCACACGGCACCGCGATCACAAATCGGTGATCGCTGCTCATGTAACCCGTGTGCGACTCAAACGCGAACGACCTGCCGCTCAGCAATTCAACGAGGGCCGTCGTCGGCGCGAGTATCCACCGCAGCTCGTCGGCCGTCGCGTTCGAGTAATAAAACTTTAGTGCAAGAGCGCACAGCAGCACCGCTGCCAACTGTGCGCTCCAGATTAGTTTGCGACGCGTCATACAAACCACCGCTTCCGTCGCAGGATCATGATCGTCGCTAACAGCAACGAACCCACCACTAACCACACAAGCTCCGGTTCGCTACCAACTTCCGCACCGCCAACAGCCAATTCGCTGACATGCATCGGCAAGGGCAACGGCTGCTTCACGTCTTCCGCAGAACCAGTCGGGTTCGTAACGACTTCACGTACCGCGATGAACGACGTGAACTGCGTCAACAAGTTGTATTTCAAACCGAGCTCGGTTATCTGTTTCGCATCTGCTTCCGAAACATCGGACGAGCCGTAGTCAGACAACTCGGCAATTCGCGAACGCGCCCACAAATAACGCAGCGCACTGTTACCTTCGTCGAGTTGGCCATTAGCCACATCGAAGCGACTCACGAAATCACCCTGACCTGTCTTGCCGGTGAGTTCGATCGTGCCCGCGAGTGGGCCACGCCATTTGCCGAACAGAACGATCGGTCTTTGCGCGAACAGATCCGGGAAGTTGATCGGATTGACGTCGTAAGTGTCAAAACCAACTGAGCGAACGTGAATGTCGGTCAACACCGGCGTCTGAATGTACTCGCGAAACTTGTTCGCTACTGCGCCGGCTTCGTTCTCGTCAGTGACGATAAACGGCTCACCCATGCCGGCTTTCGCGACACCTTCGATGAGGTAGCGGTTCACTGATCCACCGATACCAAACGCGAACACGTTTGACTTGTTCAAGTTCGCGCGAATGTGTTCGAAGACACCCTGCTCACCCGAAACATAACCGTCAGTGACCAGCACGACGCTGCGAGAGATGCCGTCCTGCCGTGGCAGGGCCATCGCTTCCTTTATCGCTGCGAGCAGCTCCGTGCCGCCGCCACCGCGCTGTTGTTCGATCAAACCAATCGCGCGCCCGATGTTCTGCTGGTTCGCCTGCAACGATTCAGGCGAAAGTACTGCGGCATCACCGGCGAAGAGAACGATGTTGAATAAATCGGTCGGCCGCAGGTTTCCGATCAGATCTTTGAGCAACCGCTTGGACGTGTTCAGCGGGAAGCCGTCCATCGAACCTGACACGTCGACGACAAAGATGTACTCGCGCGGCGGGATCGCTTCAGTCGCAACTCGCGCCGGCGGTTGGGCCATGTAGAGAAAGTAGTTCTCATCGGTACCCTGGAACAGCAGCAAACCAGAAGCGATCTGATCGCCGGCCAAACGATAGCGAACTACGAAATCGCGATTGCCCTGGAACGGATTTGAATCGTCCAGTGTGAAACGTGCGACACCCTGACTCTGCCACTGCGGCATGATTTGATGTGACGGGCACGACAGATCGTAAATCGGCACACCGGCGGCGATTCTCGTCGAGATGTGCAAAGCACTCGGCGACTGTTGGTCCGCATGCAAATAAGGCGTTTGGACAAACCTCGCATCCTGCTTTTTCTTGTCATCTGGCGGCGATGGATAACGTGGGCCAACAACCGTTGGAAACACGAGTTCGTAAACGTTGTCAGATGGGACCAGGAGCTCGGTATAGTTGAGTGTGATCTCAACTTGTTCCTGCGGCATGATGTTGGCCAGGCTCATCGAGAAGACATTCGGGCGCTCCTGTTCGAGCAGTGATGCGCTCTTCCCTTCTTCTTTGGCCTTGTCAAACTCTTCTTTGGCCTTTTCGCGTTCTTTGATTTTGGCGACGATGATCTCGTTACCGATCTGCATGCGCATCGCGTAAACAGCCGCGCGTGTCGATGCGGGGAAAACGTAAGAAGCGTTAATCGGACGCGAACCTTCGTTGCGATAGATCTGCCGGACTTTCACGTCGGCAATGACACCTGAAACTGAAATGTCGACCTGCGTGTCTTTGAGTGGCAGTTGATCGACAGCCGGGTCTCCCTTAACTACGAAATATGGCGCCAGCGTTTTGTCTTCCTCCTGGTGCTGGGCATAACCAGATTTGAAAACGATCGCGACGGCGATCAAAGCAAAGCACAGATTGCGCAAATTGACTTGCATACGATCCTCTCCGCCTTCAAGGCGACTGCAAAATCGGGCTCCGAATTGCCCCTACTTAAAACGCGAAGATCGTATGGAAGGAAGGCTTTGAAACTAACGCTACGGACCACAGGACAGCACCGTACCGCCCACAGTCGCGCAGTGGGGATGGCCGGAAAAAGCTGGTGTTTTTGGGCTGAGTTAGAACCTGGACGGTGTCAGGACTCGGCGCGCGCCGAAGTAGTCGAGACGTGCCTCAACGTCTCGTTTTTTGGGTGAACTGCTGGCGCACACCATCGCATGTCTACTGCGGTAGGTATCACCTTCCAGGGCATTTGCGATCGTTCCACTGGACCCTAACGATTTCCGCGGTGAAGCCGTTATAAAGAGAAAAATCCTCTTTTGTTGGTTTCGGTTTTCCTGTCCTTTTGAGACTTCATCGTCAAGGTTCACCGGTTCCCCCATGCCGAGCGGAGCATTAATCTCTAGGCTCACAATGTATGAGATAGTCACTCGTTCATAAATAAAGCTGGCCCACCGCCCACGACCCACAGACCATTTCCAAAAGGTTCTTTTTGAGCACCGCGTGTGGTAACGGGGACAATTGCGTCGATTACGCTCCTGAATTCGTCAAACCAAAGTTCATTGATCAGGTAAGTTGTGGTGGAAGAGAAAGCAACCGTTGCGACATGAGGTCAAATCGTCGGTAGCGATTGAATCAATCTCAGTTGGTACTATACGCCGCGGAGAAGTTTTTGCGGTGTTTCGCTATAGACTACCTTGGCGACACCGTCCATGATTATTCGCCGTTGCGGCGGATTACGTATTCTAAAACAGTCCCACGATCTCCTGTAATCCACCCGGTTTGTTGATCGAGAAAGTAGACGCTTAATAAGTCG
>DATEWS010000010.1:0-5974 GCA_035257785.1 Pyrinomonadaceae bacterium | reverse complement strand
GCTGCCGCCCGCCTGTCAACTTAATGAGGCCGCTGATGTCCTGTGGGACGAAGAACGTGTACTGCCAGGAGTTTGCTTCAGTAAACGCGAAGGTTACCTCGCGCGGATCGAAAGGCTCGATCCAGTTTCCATTACTACGCGGCCGCATGAAACCGGAAACGCGATCGAAAACGTTTTTGTATGATTGAGCTCGAGCGATGTAGCGTTCGTAGTCCGCCGTCTCACCAAGCTTCTTCGCTACTTGCGCGATGCACCAATCGTCGTAAGCATATTCCAACACTCTTGAAACTGACTCGCGTTCGTCCTCCATCGAGATCAAACCGTTCTTGATGTACGGACCGAGGCCGTAATGTTTCAACTCCGCGCTATGCTTCATCGCTTTGTAGGCCTGGCGCAGGTCGAAGCCATCGATGCCCTTCATAGCGGCGTCGGCAATCACGGAGACGGCGTGGTACCCGATCATCGTGTCAGTCTCGTTTGCGGCCAGTTCCCAAACGGGCAGACGCCCGCCTTGCTCGTATTGGACCAGGAACGTCTTGATGAAATCGCGCGTGCGTTTTTGATCGATGATCGTGTAAAGCGGGTGGGCTGCTCGAAACGTGTCCCAAAGCGAGAAGACGGTGTAGTTTGAAAAGCCTTTGGCTTCGTGTGTTTTGAAATCGCGACCGCGGTAACGGCCGTCGACGTCCATGAAGAGATTGGGCGCCGTCATCGCGTGATAGAGAGCGGTGTAGAAGTTAGTCAACTCCGCGTCCGTGCCGCCTGTGACCGCGATCTTGTTGAGCTCCGCGTTCCACGCAGCTTTGGCGTCGGCGCGAACTTTGTCGAAGTCCCAGTGATTCAGCTCGGCCTTGAGGTTCCGCTCCGCTCCTTTTACATCGACTGAAGAGATTGAAACTTTGACCAGCAGAGGCTTGCCCTGGCTCGTGTCAAAGTCAAAGAAGTAACGTCCTGCCCCGGGCCGCGGCGTTTGCTTTAACGTTTCCAGATCAATCCAATCTCCACCCATGACTCCAAACGAGGTATAGGGCTGCGAGAACTCCAGGACAAAGTAAACAATTTGATCCTTGGCCCAGCCTTTTGATCGTCTCCAACCAAACGCCACATTGTTTGCGGCAGACGTAATCCCCAGGTTTGAGTCGATTAGCTCGTCACGAAGCCTCAGGTCGATGTATACGGCTGCCTTCTTAGTACCATCGGGAAACGAGTAACGATGCATGCCGACGCGTGGCGTGGCAGTCAGTTCAACCAGAATGCCATTGTCAAGTTTGACTGAATAGAAACCGGGTGAAGCAGTTTCATTCTGATGCTTAAATGGATACGCGTAGGGACCATCGCTGTTCAACAGATTCAAATAGTAGTCATCGATAATCGGCGTCAACAGGATGTCGCCGTAATCGGAGATGCCGGTGCCGCTGAGATGTGTGTGACTAAAACCGTGGATCGCAGAGTCTGAGTAGTGATAACCCGAGCAGCCATCCCAACCATCGAGTCGCGTGTCGGGGCTGAGTTGGACCATGCCGAACGGAACGATCGCGCCCGGGAACGTGTGACCGTGTCCGGCGGTGCCGATGAATGGATTGACGTAGCGTGTGAGATCTTGTTGAGCGAAGACTTGAAGCGGTAGTAAACAGAGCAAGAAGAATTTCACGCAAAGGCGCAACGACGCAACGATTTGAGATTGAATTTTCGTTGCGTCTTTGCGCCGTTGCGTGAAATTTTTATTGCGCAGTCGCAATCGCATAAATAAGTCGCTCCAACGCTTGCAAATCACGCAGGTCGAGCACTTCAACCGGCGAATGGCTGTAACGTCCGGGCCATGACAAACTCACGTGCAAGGCACCGTAACGCACGAAGTCTGACCCATCGGTGCCGCCATTCGTCGCGCCTACTTGAATCGGGATGCGCTGCGCTCGCGCGATACCGAGAATGCGATCCATTTCTGCAAGCGGCGCGATCGCGGAGTTGTCGAGTCCGCGAATCACGGCGCCACGCCCGAGCGGCGCGTACGCTAAGCGCGTAGTCTCAACCGGCGAATCAGACGAAACAAACGTATCGACACTGTAAACTCGTTTGACTAAAGAACCGTAATGCTTCGCAAGCGCAATCGCGCCTTCAAGCCCCGTCTCTTCACGCACTGACCACGCAAAGATCACTTTCCGCTTCAGCAACGCAGGCGTGATTCGCCTTATTGCCAGAATCAACGCCGTCGAACCGGCTCGATCATCCAGTGCACGCGCCGTGAAGCGAGTGTTTCCCAGACGAGTTGCGTCCTTGGAAGAGATAACGGACATGCCGGTCGCAACACCTCGCCGCTTTGCTCCGTCACCGTCGTAACCAAACCAGGCCGTCAGGGCTTCCGGCTGCTTCGTCGTCGCCGTTTCTCTGGGCACAAAAACACCTAACATCGGAATCTCACCGCCGTCGAAATAAAGCTGCGCGACCTGTCCTTCCCAAAGTGATTGGAACAGCCCGCCACGTGTACGCAATGAGACGGCGCCATCGGCAGCAATGTTCGTCACTTCAAACCCGACCTCATCCTGATGCGCGATAAACATCATCGGATCGCGCTCTGGTCCAACCTCGAGGATCAGGTTTCCTTCACTATCAGTGCGTGTGCGCGCTTTGGCCCAGTCTGGAAGAGCGTCGATGATGGCGCGACGAACCTCGGCTTCATGTCCCGAAACGGCTGGAGTGTCGGCTAACGTTTTGAGTAACTCAGCAGTGGCGCTGAAAGTATCTTGACGCGGGGCGGGAGTTTTCTTCCAGTTAACTGTTTGCCACTTCGAAGGACCATCTACGCCCGCCGCCTTTTCAACTGCCCTCAACAACTTTTCTGCGTCGGATAGTTCAACACTTTCGACGAGCGTGCCTGCAAAACGCACTCTCGGCGCCAGCACTGTGAGCGATGTCAACCCCGTTGAAGCGGGCAGGTACGCAGGCTTTTCGATTTTTCGCTGCAACACGCTGTCGGAATTACCCGGCGCATCAATCTGGTCCACCAGCGTTACTTCATCGACTCGCCCCAAACTTCGTAACGCGGCTTCCAACCCATCGTGACCAAAACTTCTCAACGTCGTGAGCAGAAAAATCGTCTCGCCAGTCTTTACCTGGCCGTCTGCCGCACTCGCTACTGCAGCACACCCGACACGCACACCAGCGAGTTGACCTGAAACGAAATCATTAAACGCATTGAAGTTCCCTTTACGCACCACCGGATCAAGCATTTCGATTCCGAGCTGTTGGACTTCGGCCCTGGACGTCGCTCCGACGTCGACCCAAAGATCGTCGAGCGTTGCCGGCGGTGCGTTTGCGACACGACCACGTTGCAGGTGTGTACTCTTAACCGTGACCACACCGGGAACTGGACCACCGCGCGTCAAGATTTTGATCTGTTGGCCTTCATGAAACTGGATCCACAACGGATGTTGCCGTCCGGCTCCGATTTCGCGCAGCCGCAAATATCCGTCGTTGGTAATCTCAGTAACCGCGAATGCAGGACGATCGAGCGCACAAGCCACAACGCGTCTGGGAGTGCCGCTGCCCTTGCGCAGAATCAGATTACCGAGTGCATCGCGTTTCCATCCGCGCAATGTCTGTAAAAGTACGTCGGTGGCGATTTGTTCGCGCCCCGGAGGCGCATCAAGCGCGATCCAACTACCCAGTGCTATTAGATCCTCGGGATTAAGTTGAGCACGCAGATCGCTGCGAGATCCAAAGCCGATCACGATCATTACCGCCAATAGAAACTTGAGAGAAGAGATGTGTTTGGTCATTGTTCGACAGGTGAACAACATTTACAGGATTGGCCCTGATGTTGCAAATCGTCTCTTGCACTTCGAAAAGTTTGATGCCATACTGCGCGCCTCCAGTCCCAGACAAACTCCCAAAACAAGCGGCGTTCGTTTCTCTCAATCAGGCTCATACATTCACCTCTGTTGTGTGTGGCTATGCACGTTTACGCATTTATCAGCTCCGACGTTGTTGTACATCCCGCACGCTTTCTCGCCGTTGCGGGCGGCTCACACCCCCGCCAACCTTACTTTCAATCTGGAGGAGAAGAGTATGAAGAAAGTTTTCGCGTCCTTTATTTTGGCCGGCCTTTGCACCGCTGTCTTTCTCTCATCACCGCCCCGCACCCAGGGCAAGAATGACAAGCTTCGCAAAAATCCAAATAAGATTGAGAACAGTTACATCGTAGTGCTCGATGATGCATGGGTGGGTGAGCGAGGCGCTTTCTCGATCGCTCCGTACATCGCCAACGAGATGGCGAGCACTCATCGCGGCAAACTCAAACAGGTTTACCAAAACGCGCTTAACGGTTTTGCGGTTGAGATGTCGCCTGAAGATGCTGAAGCACTGAGCCTCGATTACCGCGTTAAGTTCGTCGAAGAGGACGGAGTTGTTACGGCTGATGCGACGCAAAGCAATCCGCCGTGGGGACTCGATCGCATCGATCAACGCAACCTGCCGTTAAATGCAACCTACACATTCAACTGGACGGGCTCAGGTGTGCGCGCATACGTGATCGACACCGGCATTCGCACTACTCACACGCAGTTTGGCGGCCGTGCTTCAAATGTATTTGACGCGTTCGGCGGCAGTGGCGCTGATTGTAATGGTCACGGCACTCACGTCGCGGGCACGATCGGCGGTTCAACTTACGGCGTCGCGAAGAGTGCCCTGCTTCGTGGTGTGCGCGTGCTCAATTGCTCCGGTTCCGGTTCGACCTCAGGCGTGATCGCGGGCGTCGATTGGGTAACAAACAATCATATCAATCCTGCGGTTGCTAACATGAGTCTGGGTGGCGGCGCTTCAAGTGCACTCGATACCGCGGTCAACAATCTCGCGAATTCGGGTGTGCCGATCGCTGTCGCGGCGGGGAACAGCAATATCGATGCGTGCACGCAATCTCCTGCGCGCGCGGCGAATGCGATCACGGTTGGCTCAACCACTACCAGCGACGCGCGCTCCTCGTTCTCAAACTTCGGCACATGCCTCGACATCTTCGCGCCGGGTTCGGGAATTTTGTCGTCATGGTTTAGCTCTGACACAGCCACGGCGACGTTGAGTGGAACCTCTATGGCATCACCGCACGTCGCGGGCGTCGCAGCACTCTACAAGCAATTTAGTCCGGGCGCTTCAGCGTCAACCACTCGCAACGCGATCGTCAATGGTTCAACAACAAACCGTGTAACGAATGCGGGTAGCGGTTCACCAAACCGGCTGCTCTACTCGCTGTTCTTCTGAAGTTTTACTGGCACGAATTTACGCGGATGACATGGATCTGATTTAATCTGTGTCATCCGCGTTCTTCTCTGTGACTTCTTTACAAGTGAGGTGCTCCCCATGAAACTTAGGCGAAGTGTTGCACTGCTTTGCACGTTGGCGTTGTTTGCGTCGCTGCTGTCTGCCCAACAGACGGCGCCCGCGACTTCGAAACGCCCGCTCACACATCAGGATTACGACACGTGGCGATCGATTGTGGCTTCGCAGGTTTCGCGTGACGGCAAGTTCGTTGCTTATGCCTACATGCCGCAGGATGGGGATGGCGAGATCGTTGTGCGCAACATCGCGACGGGTGTCGATTGGCGTGCGCCGCGCGGTTATCGACCGCCTGTGCCGCCGCCGGATGATCCGGGCACGAACATCGCTGAGTTTCAGGCTGAGCAGGCGCGGCTGTTGCGACCTGTTTTCACTGCCGACAGTCGCTTCGTCGTATTCAGCACCGAACCCACCAAAGCCGAAGTTAACAAGGCAAAGAAAGAAAAGAAGAAGCCTGAAGACATGCCGAAGAATGGTCTCAGCATCATGGACCTTTCAAACGGCACAGTCACTCGAATCGAGCGCGTAAAGAGTTTTCGCGTGCCGGAAGACAATGGTGGGTTCATCGCTTACTTGATGGAAGCGACCAAGCCGGAAGTGAAACCGAGTTCCTCGCCGAATCCGGAGGCTAGTCCCGCAGCAGCGGAAT
>DATEWS010000009.1:0-2065 GCA_035257785.1 Pyrinomonadaceae bacterium | reverse complement strand
GTCAGGTGCATTCACTGGCGGAATCAGTTCCGCACAGTTGACGGCAGCCAATAACCTGCTGGCTCTGCTTGGCGGCGTGGCCGGACGTATTGATCAAACCTTCAATGCTCAAACCACGACCTCAGGGTTCCTTTTCAATAACCCGCAAAGGCAGATTTTCAATTACGAGAACTACGGCTTTTACGCAACGGATCAGTGGAGAGTCGGACAACGTCTCACCCTGAACCTCGGCGCGCGTTATGAAATCTATAGCGCTCTCCGTGAGAAAAACGGTTTCGCTCTTGAACCGGTCATCAACGGTGATCCTGTAGCAGCACTGCTGAACCCAGCCGGCACGGTTGACTTCATCGGACACAATGGCGGCGACAAGCAGTTCTATCACACTGATAAGAACAACATTGGTCCAGTGGTCAGCTTCGCATGGTCGCCAGAGTTCAAGAACCACTTTCTCGGCGCAGTCTTCGGTAGTGAAGGGCGCACTGTCATTCGCGGTGGTTATCGCATCAGCTACGTGAATGACGAGTACATCCGCGCTCCTGACAACGCGCAGAGCGGCAATGCTGGTCTGTCAACGTCACAAGCCTTCCTGCTGGAAGCCGCGGATGGCAACCGCTTAGGCGGTCCGCTCTTCAAGATCGATACGCCAGCTTTCGGAATTCCACGCAGTTTCGCCACGGGCGATACACTCTCCGGGCAAAACTTCGGAACCGTCTTCGCTGTCGATCCGAATCTTGAGAACCCCGCCACGCATGAATGGAACTTCGGAATCCAGCGCGAAATCGGTTTCCAGACCGCTTTCGAAGTTCGTTACGTTGGTGGTAAGAGCGACAACCTCGTTCGCGGTATCGACCTTAACGAAGCGATCCTGCTGCAGAACGGATTTGCGGCTGACTTCCTTCGTGCTTACAACAACTGCGCGGCTCAAGGCGCCACCATCGCCGGCACCGGCACACCGCTCAGCCGTTGTACAAATGCTAACTTTAATGCCGCGATTCCGGGCAGCGTACCGTTAACAATTTTCCCAGGTTTGCCCGGTGGCGGTCTTTTAACCAACTCCACCATCCTGGGTCTTATTCGTGCTGGTACGCCGGCCGACTTGATCACCACCTACATTACCGGTGTTTCAGCCACAGCTCTTGGCACCAATGGTAAGACCTTCGATCAATTCTTCCTGCCGAACTTCCGCGCGGGCGCAGTGGATTTCCTAACCAACGGTGCCAGATATCGCTATCACTCGTTGCAGACGGAAATTCGCCGTCGTTTCTCAAACGGCTTCCACCTGCAAGCCAACTACACCTTCCAGAAGACGTTGACCAACGCTTCCGGCGTCGGCCAAACCAACTTCGAACCGAATCTCTCGAACCTCTTCCCGGAGATCGAATACGCGCGCGCAGACTACGACGCGACCCACGTGTTCAATCTCAACACCATCTACGAACTTCCGTTCGGTAGAGGGAAGCGCTGGTTTAGTGATGTTGGTGGTTGGGATCGTGTTGTTGGTGGTTGGCAGGTTACGTCCATTCTCCAGATGGCAACGGGCGCGCCGATCACTATCGCTGATCCGCGTAGCACTCTGACCCGTCGTAATGGACGCCAAACCGCTAACACAAGCCTAAGTAAAAATGAGATCAAAGACTTGATCGGCATCTTCCGCACACCTTGCGGCGTGTACTTCATCAATCCGGACGTGATTGACCTCAACCATACGGCGCTTGCTAATGGTCAGTGCAGTCAATTGCTAACGGGTGGAGCTACGGGTCGTGGTTCACGAGGTTTCGGTGAACCTACCTTCGCCGGACAGGCCTTCTTCAACGTTCCGCCGGGACAAACTGGAAGCCTGGAGCGCGCGTTTATCAATGGACCGTTCTATATGAACTGGGATGCTTCGCTGATCAAGAACATTCGGATCACGGAGAGCACCAGATTCCAGCTTCGTTTCGAGGCGTTCAACGTTCTCAACCGGGCGAATTTCTTCTCGTCTCAGTTCGGAACCTTGAATATCAACAGCACCAACTTCGGACGTATCACCAGTACGTTTACGTCGAGCGGTGCACAGCGCGTAATT
>DATEWS010000008.1:0-12622 GCA_035257785.1 Pyrinomonadaceae bacterium | reverse complement strand
GCGGGTCTCGTCGGGTTCTCAATGGGAACGGAGACTTTGGGTTCGATCGTCTCACCGTCATCGCGTTGCGGTTGTACCGGACTGCGTCCCACTTACGGTCGCGTGAGCCGTTACGGTGCGATGGGACTGAGTTGGACCATGGATAAGATCGGTCCGATCTGTCGCGGGGTCGAAGACTGCGCCGCGGCGCTCAACGCGATTTATGGTCCAGATGGCAAAGACATCACCGTCGGTGATGCAGCGTTCAACTGGAACCCGGATACGAACATCAGCACGCTGCGTATTGGTTATCTGAAGACCGAGTTTGATGGTCCAACTCAGCCGCCGGCGAGCGAACAGCAACGAACGCAATTGGAACAACGTCGCGCGCTTTACAAGACTGCGCTCGAAGTGTTGGAAAAAGCGGGGGCGAAGTTGACGCCGATCGAATTGCCAAAACTTCCCGCGGGTGCGCTGCGGTTTATCTTGACTGCGGAAGCGGCGGCGGCCTTTGATGACATCACTCGCGATGGGCGTGTGAATCAGTTGTCAGGGCAAGCGCCGGGCGATTGGCCGAACACGTTTCGCACGTCGCGGTTTATCCCGGCGGTTGAGTACCTGCGCGCGCAGCGTGCGCGCACTTTGCTGATACGTGACATGGAGAAACTGATGTCGCAGTGGGATGTGTTTGTTAGTCCGGCGCCGGGAAGTGCGAGTTTGCTGGTGACGAACCTGACGGGAAATCCAGCGGTGGTGCTGCCGTGCGGTTTCGTCAACGATCTACCGGTGGCGATCATGTTTACCGGAGGCGTTTACGATGAGGTGTCGCCGCTGCGAGTGGCGCTCGCGTTTGAGCGCGCGACGAAGTGGCACGACATGCATCCGAAGATGGGAGCCACGGATTAACACGGGTTAGCGCGGATCAGGATCTCGAAGCTGGAGCCCTGGCCTGGAGCGCTGCGAACCGTTACGGTGCCTCCGAGATGTTCGATTGTGGTTTTAACGACGTCGAGGCCGATGCCGCGACCGGAAATGTTCGAGACTTCGGTAGTGGTTGAAAAGCCGGGCTCGAAGATTTTATCGATCAATGTGGGATCGATGCCGCGGCCGTCATCAGTGACCGTCACTGAGATTTGATCGTCACGTCGCGAGATTTCGATTAGCACTTTGCCGCGCGTTTCAATGCCGTGATCGACTGCGTTGCGCACCAGATGCAGGAGCGGATCGGCGATACGTTGATCCTGTAGTGTCGCGTCGCCTCTAACTTCAAAGTCAACGTGTTTACCGGTCGCCTGGGCTGCCGCTTCACCGGCGCGAATTGCCTGCGCCAGTACGTCGTCGACTGAAATCGTCCTGAGTTCTGCCGCAAACTTCTGAAACGCATGTTCGAAGGCGTTCGTGGTTGTTGGCGCGACTGCGGAGATCTCCTCGACTGTCACAGCCGGAATGTTTGGCGTCTCATTCGCGGCGTACAGAAGTTTGAAATTAACTTTTCCCGGCCGTTCTTTGTTGATGCCTGGTTCTGTCGAGATCACCTCGCCGGTCTTGCTCAATGTCTCTTTCAAATCCTGATACTGTCGATCGAATTCGGTCACGTCCAAATCTGTTTGCACCAGAAACAATCGCGCGCCTTCCGCAAGCGCGTGCTTGCGCAGCGAGTGGAGGACATTCTCGAATTCATGAGCAGCGGCGGCTAGAGTGGTTAGTCCGTTTGCGGAAGCGCTCGCTTTGTAGCTGTGGACGCTGCGGAAGAGGGTATCGAGAAGTTTGCGCGCTTGCGGGCCGTTGCCGGCGGCCTGGCGCAGTTGTTCCATCGTCGCGAGTATTTCTTCAGGAGTCGGTATCTTCGACCTCCGGCTGCACGTTCTTCTGCGGTTGTTGTTCGTCGAGGTCGCGCTTGATGGCGTCGAGTATGCCGTTGATGAACTGCGTGGCTTCGTAAGTCGAGAAGCGACGCGCGATCTCGAGCGCTTCGTTGATGGCTACGGTGCGTGGCGTCGGTTCGTAAAGAAATTCGTAGACGGCGAGGCGCAGGATATTGCGATCGACGACTGCCATGCGAGAGATACGCCAGTGTTCGGCGCGCGAACGGATGCGTTCGTCGAGCAATTCGAGATTTGAAAGAGTTCGGGCAGCAAGCCGGGTAGCGAATTCGCGCGCTGTGTCGTCGAGATCCGATTCCCCAAGCTCAGCCCAGTAACTGCGGACGACTTCGTCCGCAGACATTTCGGCAACATCAGCCGCAAAGAGCATTTGCAAGGCACATTCACGCGCCTTACGTCGCGAACCCATAGAAAATTACCAAAACTGTTCAGCCGCGATAGGTCGTACAGGACCCATAAGACCTATTTTGCAGCCTCACTCAAAAGCTTCCTTGTAAAGATTTACCAACTCAACCGCCGTCATGGCGGCTTCAAAACCCTTGTTCCCCAATTTCACTCCGGCGCGATCGATTGCCTGATCGACCGTGTCGGCAGTGACGATACCGAATACTACAGGAATTCCCGTTGTCAAAGCAGCCTGAGAAATTCCGTGCGCGACTTCGGCAGCAATGTAATCAAAATGCGGCGTTTGTCCGCGAATAATCGTGCCGAGACAAATAATTGCATCAAACTTCCGCGACTGCGCCAGTCGTAACGCCAGCAACGGAATCTCGAACGAACCCGGCACGCGGTAAAGGTCAACCTGCTCGTCCCTTGCTCCCAACCGCTTGAGAGCATCGAGTGCGCCTTCGACCAGGCGCGCCGAGATCAACTCATTCCAGCGACTCGCGACAATTGCAAAGCGAAAAGTCTCAGCGTTGAGATGACCTTCGTGAACTGTAGGCTGCAAGCGACTGGACTCCGCGAGCTGAATAGTTACGACGTTTGGCAGTATAGGAGATGCTCGGAGGCGCATCAAGTTGATGAATTTATCACCTGCGATTGACTTCGAGTCGATGGAGACGTTCGTCAATCGTGTGAAAGTCAAGCTGAATCTTACGAACGACGTCGTTTATTACAATCTGATCACGATTTACTTCACGCATATGGTCACGCAGTTCTCCCTGACCTTTTTCTAATCTTTCCACTCCTGTTTCCAATCTTTCGACGCTTCCTTGTAGCTGAAGAATATCGTCCGCGACTCTATTCCACATTGGTCGCGTGTCGTGTAGTCTTTCTTCAACTCTTTGTTCGAGGCGCTGTAGGCGGTCGTCAATCTTCTTTATGGCCGTGAGGATTGCGCCTCCATCGCTAATAGGCAGTTTCTTTGTAAGGTCTTCACTCATTCTTCGTTCACTCCCTTCTGAGAGTGATACTAGCATTGTGACATTCGGATGGCGAGACTCTAAAACGGCTATTTGTTGTCAAATCCGGCTATTCTTTAGATCAAATTCATCGGTGTGGGGTTCTTGGGGTCCTTGGTGTAGTCGTAGAAACCGCGGCCGGACTTGCGACCGTAGAGACCTGCCAGAACCATGCGCTTCAATAGCGGTGGCGGCGCAAAGCGTTTCTCGCGGAATTCGTTGAACATGATCTCGGCGATGTAATAGGTCGTATCCAAACCGACGAAGTCGCCGAGCGTGAACGGACCCATCGGATAACCACAGCCAAGCTTCATCGCGTTGTCGATGTCGACAATCGATCCGACGCCTTCCTCAAGCGCACGAATCGAGTCCAGCATGTACGGGACCAACAGCCGGTTGACGATAAACCCGGTCTTGTCACCGGCACGCACGGGAACCTTGCCGAGTTTCCTGCCGAACTCCACCGCCTGCTCGTAAACGTCGTCGTCAGTCAATATTGTTTTTACTACTTCAACCAGCTTCATCAACGGCACGGGATTAAAGAAGTGCATGCCGATAAAACGCTGCTGCCGCTCGGGTGACGTTGCCGTCATCATCTCCGTGATCGAAAGCGAAGAGGTGTTCGAAGCAAAAATAGTTTCCGGTTTGCAGAGTTCGTCCAACTGTCGATAAGTGCTGCGCTTCTCATCGAGGTTCTCAATAATGGCTTCGATGATGATGTCGCAATCGGCCAGCCCATTGAATGACGTTGTGCCCGATAAACGACCGCGAATTTCTTTCTGCTGATCGATCGTGATCGTCCCCTTTTCAGCAAACTTCGCCAACGACTTCTCAATACCACCAAACCCGCGCGCGATTAGATCCTCTGAAACTTCCTTCACGACCGTCTCGAAACCAGCGGTTGCCGCCACCTGGGCGATACCGGAACCCATTAACCCGCATCCCAAAACTCCGACTTTCTTAATCTCCATAGTCTCTCCTGAATATTAATTAGCGTAGCTCCTGGCCGCGCCTTTCAACCACTGTCCATATTCTTTTTTCCACTGTTCATACTCATCCAACAGCTTCTGATCCAATTGCGGGGGTCGCCGTGGTCCTTCTTTGGGATTAGACAACAACGCAGCCTCGGCAAGATCCGAAAGAATGTTCAACAAACGGCTTCGCAATTCAGCGGCACGCGCGTCCGGTACCGGAGCCTGATTCGCATTGTGGACAACTGTGTCAAGATCACTCAAATCGTAATTATGGATCACTGCCGAAACTTTTTCCTGAGCCTGAGTCATCGCGCTCACATAGTTCAGAAAGATCAACTTGTTCGCAGAAGGTATGTTGCGAGCAACTGCCGGACGGTTGAAGTTTCGGACGACTTTATAACCAGCCACGACGATGATCGCCAGCGAGATCACCTGCAACACGCGCCAGGCGGTTGTAATACTCGCGCGCACGCCAGGCCGGCGATAGTCAACAAACAGCGCGAGCGCCGCACCGGAAAAAAGTCCCGTAAGATGTGCTGAGTTGCCAATAAAACTACGACCAATAAAACCGATGAACAGGTTGATAAAGATAATCGGCAAGAGACCCGTGCCGAATACGCGTTTGAAACCTTCAGGTAGCTCACGACGGTATTTGATCCCAAACACAAACAGCACGCCCACGAGGCCAAACAGCGCACCCGATGCACCTGCCGAAGGTCCGTCCGGGTGAAAAATAAAACTTCCGAACACCCCGCGCGCAAGGCTTGGCCGCATCGTCAGGTAAGTGCCAACTGCGCTGGCGATGCCGGTAAACACCCAGAACACAACAAACTTCGCTGACCCGTAAAGCTTCTCGACGAATGGTCCAAGGATCAGCAAGCTGAACATGTTCATCAGCAAGTGCACCAAGTTGATGTGGACGAACATCGGTGTGATGAAACGCCACCACTGATTAGACGGCGAATTGACGAGGTAATTGGTTATAGCGCCATATGCGATCAACACCGGTTCGGGAAAACCTCGTTGCAGCACAGCGAACCCCATCCCGCTTGATTCCCACATCAGCAGGAAGATGAAAACGTTTGCGACGAGCAGTGCGATTGTGAATTTGTAAGGACGATTGAGGACCGCGCGCGCGAACCTGATTGTTTCCTTGTCGGCTCGTTGGTATTGGCTTGATTCTGTGTGTGATTGACCTGCGGTGGGCGCTCCACATACGCCGCATTGAGTTTCGCCTGCGCCGACAATTGCCCCGCAACTACGGCACATCGTAGGCCGGCCGGGATTAGTTTGGTTTGATTTGCGTTCGGACAATCAGCGGAAAAAGACTCTCTGTAAGACCAATGAATATAGGTCCTATATGTCGTATAGGACCTATATTCAGAGCTCGAATTGTTTGCGTCAGCCCATCTTCTCCAAAAGATTTACGAGGTCGTCGGCATGTTCTTCCTCGACCGCGAGGATGCCTTCCATCATGCGTCTTGATGTCGGATCGTCGTTTCCAAAGAAAGTAATCATCTCGCGATAACTGTCGATCGCGATGCGTTCGGCCACGAGATCCTCTTTTATCATATCCGTCAGCGAAGTGCCTTCTACGTATTCAGCGTGACTGCGCATCAGCAGACCTTCGGGATTAAAATTCGGCTCACCTTTCAGTTGCACGATGCGCTGCGCAATCTGATCGGCGTGACCCTGTTCTTCGTTGGCGTGTTGCAGAAACTCGGCGGCTACGCTTTCGGCATTAATACCCGCGGCCATGAAATAATGTCGTCTGTAACGCAACACACAGACTATCTCCGTCGCCAGAGCTTCGTTCAAAAGCTTGATTGCTGTTTCCCGGTCAGCGCTGTAGCCCTCGGTTACGGCGCCATTCTCGATGTGTTTTCGCGCGCGTTCGCGCAAAGTCTTGATGTCAGTGAGAAATGGTTTATCAGCCACGGCCTCACTCCTTGCTCAACAAATTTCGGGGGTGCAAGGATATTAGCCCCTTCAATCCGTGGCCGCAACCTTACCCTGTAGTTTTAACTCGGTTGGTGCGTTCGCGTCGTTCGTTACTTCAACTGGCACTTGCCAAACGAGCGTTCGAATGCGACACGTTCCGGTGTTGTCTTCGCGACAATAGAACAAAGTGACTTGCGCGCGAAGATTTGTTGGACCAGCGGCAGCGACGCTCAACGGTATGCGCAACGGCAACTTCAGATCTTTAGCCGAACTCGACGCGACTTTCTCGTCAATAGCAATGCTCTTTCCGTCTGCAGAAACCTTGTAACGCTGCGGCGCTAACGGGTTGAGATGGTAGCCGGCGGGTAGTTCGACGTCGATTTGCAGTGCGCCATTCGCGCCCGCGCGCAGACGTTGCGATGGAACTTTGATCTCCTCAGCATTTGGTCCTG
Organism: Pyrinomonadaceae bacterium; assembly: GCA_035257785.1. Classification (GTDB taxonomy): domain Bacteria; phylum Acidobacteriota; class Blastocatellia; order Pyrinomonadales; family Pyrinomonadaceae; genus PSRF01. The sequence continues at coordinate 5,990 of DATEWS010000008.1, read as the reverse complement.
AAGCCGTTTCAAGAGCCTGCATGTTCTTCGCCGGCGGCGTCAGACCGTTGATCTTGAGTGTTGTGGCGCGTTTGGTTTTTAGATCGATCACGCGAATGGCGTGATTGTTTGTGTCCGCGACGTAAAGATTTCCATTCGCGAGGGCCAGTCCCGCCGGTTCGTAAAACGACGGCGATGGTCCGTCCGCCTGGCCGGGCTTCCCGGTTCCGAAAAGTGACGTTACTTTGTCTTGCCTGGGATCGAGTTCTTTGATCTTGTGATTGTAAGTGTCGGCGATCAGAAGTTTGTCGCCGTAAGTCAGCAACCCGAGTGGGTGTTGCAAGCGAACGTCATCGCCGGTGCCGTCGACGTCGCCAAATTCAAACAGATCTCCGCCAACGAGTGTCTTAACTGAACCACCAGCGATGTCGATCGCGCGAATAATGTTCGATTCACTATCCGCGACATAAAGTGTCTTGCCGTCTGTTGCCATTCCCGATGGTTGCGCAAAGCCCGCTTCGCGCAGTGGGCCATCGAGACGCGCTTCGCGACCGGAACCCGCAAAAGTCGAAACCTCGTTTTTGTCGAGGTCAAGCATCCAGATCTGATGTGGGCCGGCCATCGCGATGTAGAGAACATGACCCACCAATTGCAGATCCCAGGGCGAGCTCAACGCGACCGACCGCGCTGGTCCGACTTTGAAATACTCGTGAGATTGTTGACCCGTGCCCGCAATCGTCTCGACCGTGCGCGACTTGAGATTCACGCGACGAATGAGATGGTTTTCAGTGTCTGCAACGTAAAGATCGTCGCCGCTGAGCGCGAGGCCCTGCGGACGATAGAACGTCGCTTTGTCGAAGGCGCCGTCAGTAGCGCCGACCTCGCCCGTGCCGATTGTTTCGACAAGCGTGCCGTCGAGTTTAGTAACAACGATACGGTTGTGATTTGAATCAGCGATGAACAGACGATCGCTACCTGCGTCCGCGAGAATTTTGCCGGGAAACGCGAGCGGCAGTTCGCCGACTTTGGCGCGTTCGAGCACGAGTTTAAGTGGCTCCTCGTTCAACTCGCCTTTGGCGCGAAACTCAGCGACCGTTTTGGAGATCGCTTCATCAATCACCTCGTAATTACCTTCGCCGGAAACTCCGCCGATGATGTAGCCGGCCGGATCAATCAGTACCTGCGTAGGCCACGCGCGCACGCCGTAGCTTTGCCAAACTGCATATTCCGAATCGTTGTAAACCGGATGCTCGATCTCGTAACGAAGAATGATGCGCCGGATGTTTTCGGTCTCTTTTTCGTTCTGAAACTTCGCGGAGTGAACGCCGATCACGACCAGTTGATTGGCATACTTTGCTTCGAGCTTCTTCAGATCGGGAATGATGTGGATGCAGTTGATGCAGCCGTAAGTCCAGAAGTCGAGCAAGACGACTTTGCCTTTCAACGCGGCGATCGACAACGGTTTGTCAGTATTGAGCCAGCCGCGGCCGCCGGTAATTTCCGGCGCGCGAACACGTGGTTTTTCTTGTGCAGACATGGAAGCACCCTGAGCCATCAAAATAACTACCAGTATTAACAACGCGGATTTCACGAATTCTCCTCGAGCAGTTCATCGACGCGTTCGATTGCGCGCCTCAAGTGGGGAATAGTTATTGATCCACCGACGACAAGCGCAACGTTGAACGCATCGAGAAACTCTTCTCGATTTATCCCAATCGCCGCGCATTGCTTGATGTGATAGGTGATGCAGTCGTCGCAGCGAAGCACGGCCGACGCAACCAGGCCCATCAATTCTTTCGTACGTTTGTCGAGGGCGCCGTCTTCGTAAGCCTGCGTATCAAGTGCGAAGAAGCGTTTGATACCGAGGTGATTACTGCCGAGCAGTTTTTCATTCATCGCCGCGCGATAACGGTCAAACTCATCCATTGCATGCGCCCTTTCACATGGAGTTAAGTTCTCATTGTACGATCCATGTGCATCCGTGCAAATCGGCCGCTAATATTTTAACCTTTAGCCCTTGAACAAACAGGCATTCACAACTCTCGAGTACCAGCAACTGCTGGAACTTATAAAACGCAACGCTCAAACGGAACCGGGTGAGCGTCGCGTCGAAACGCTCGCGCCGTTTGACAATGCGACTGACTTGCGGCGCGAACTCTCCGCGCTTGCCGAATGCGTAACGCTGCGCAGTCGCGGAGTCAAATGGATCTTCAGTGGATTAACTGATCCAGCCGAAGCGATTGCGCGTTTGCGTGTCGAAGGCGCGAGTCTCGATCCGCTTTCGATCCTGCAAACTGCGCGTCTGTGCGATCAGGCGATGTCGGCGCGCGCGGCCGTTCTTGCTGAACGTGAGAATGCACCAGCGCTGTGGCAATTGGTCGAAAACTTACCGCGCGATCTCAACACGCTCGTCGCGCGTGTGACGAACAAGATCCTGCCGAATGGAGAGCTCGACGATCGCGCGAGTCCGGAACTCGCGAGTATTCGTCATGAGATCACGGTTCTGCGTTCGCGTATCACACGCTCGCTCGAAGGATTGATGCGTCGTTCTGCTGAAGCGATTCAGGATGAACTCGTCACCATCCGCAACGATCGCTTCGTGATTCCGGTCAAGGCGGACCATCGCGGGCGAATTCAGGGTGTGGCCCATGGTTACTCATCTTCGGGCCAGACTGCTTTCGTGGAGCCGCTCGAGACGATCGATGCGAACAACGAGTTGCAGAGTTTGCACGAGAGCGAAGCCCGCGAGATCGCAAAGATTCTCTACGGACTGTCGGCCGAGTTACGCGCGCAACTGCCGGCGATCGAGATGGCCGCGGAAGCAGTCGCTGAACTTGACTTCATTAATGCTCGCGCAGTTTTTCACCACACATTTAATTGCGTCATTCCTGAAATACAAACTGCGACAAGTGCATATACAAGCGGACGGCTGGAACTGATCGAAGCACGTCATCCGTTGCTTGAAGAGAATCTGCGTGCGACGGGCGATTCGGTTGTGCCGGTCTCGTTCGCGCTCAACGACGAGAAGAATGCGATGGTGATCTCCGGCGCGAATGCCGGTGGGAAGACAGTGGTTTTGAAAACTACGGGCCTGCTTGCCTTGATGGCGTTGTCAGGTATTTCTGTGCCGGCGCGCGAGGCGCGCTTCCCGTTTTACAAATCGGTGCTGGCGGATATCGGGGACCATCAATCGTTGGCGGCGAATCTCTCGACCTTTACTTCACACGTCGCCAACATCGCACGGATGCTCGAACTCTGCGAAGCGCCGGCCCTGGTCCTGTTGGATGAAGTCGGAACCGGAACTGATCCCGAGGAAGGATCGGCGCTCGGTGTTGCTGTCGTCGATCACTTCCGCGGAACGTGCGGCGCACACGTTATCACGACAACGCACTACAGCGGCCTCAAGATGTACGCGGCCAACGAAGAGGGCGTTGTGAATGCGAGTGTTGAGTTTGATGAAAAAACTTTGAGACCAACATACCGTCTGCTGGTTGGTGTTGCTGGTGCTTCTTCAGGTCTCGAGATCGCGCGACGATTTGGTGTACCACAGGACATCGTTCAGACGGCGATGAAGTCTGTTAACGAGTCGACGTTGCAGGCGTCTGAGTATTTGCGGCGCATCAAGCGCGAAGCGGAAGAAGCGGCAGCACTGCGACTCGCGTTGGAAGAAGAGCGACGAGCAGTCGCGGAGAAATTTGCGTCGTTGGATAAAGAAGCCGCGAAGCATGAACGCGAGCGACAGGCTGCCTTCGATCAAACTGTGCAACGCACGATTGCGGATCTCGAAAAACGCTCGCAGGAGCTGGTTGCGAAGATCGCGGATCGCACGGAGCGAGTCAGAGTCGAACGCGAAGCGCAGCGACAAGTCGCCGAAATAAAACGCACCGCACAACGCGCGGTTCGCGTGGTGCGTGAAGGACAGCCGGTTCAGCAAGAACCAGAAATTGCCCGTGAAGAAGCTCCACAGTACGTCGCCGCACCGGCGCGTCAGATCGTTGTTGGGGATACGGTGAAGCTGCGTTCGTTTGGATCGGTGGGAATTGTCGATCAGATAAAGGATGGCGTAGCTGACGTGCGTGTCAAGTCGCTGCGGTTAAAAGAAAAACTCGAAAACCTGGAACTTGTCGCCACTCAGCCGAGTCAAAAGTCAGGCAAGTTGGAGAAGCTGAAACGCTCAGCGGCTTCGGAGGTCCAACTGGCTTCGGCTGAGGCACGATCGGAGTTGAATGTTATCGGCCAGACGACTGATGAAGCCGTCGACGCAGTTGATAAGTTTCTCGATGAAGCATCGCTGGCGAGCTTGAGTAAAGTCCGAATCGTTCACGGTCACGGCACGGGCGCCCTGCGCCGCGCGATCGCGGGCTTACTTGACGGCCACCCTCACGTATCTCGTTTCCTCCCCGCCCCACCCGATCAGGGCGGTGCTGGTGCAACGCTGGTTGAGTTGAGACAATAGACGACGTTCAGCCACGGATAACGCGGATAACACAGATCAATCCGTTTCATTCAGCGGAAATCCGTGGCTAAATCTTCAGATAATGCGTTACCCCCAGACATTCATCGACGATCTCAGACGGCAGGCAGACATCGTCCGGGTGATACAGGACTATGTGCAGCTCAAGAAAAAGGGCGCGAACTGGATGGCGTGTTGTCCTTTTCATAAGGAGAAGACGCCGTCGTTTTCCGTCAGTCCTGTAAAAGAAATTTTCTACTGTTTCGGTTGTCACAAGGGCGGATCGGTTTTCAATTTTGTCATGGAGATCGAGCGCGTCAGTTTTCCTGAAGCAATCAAGATCGTAGCTGACAAGATCGGCATGCCACTGCCGAAGATGGTTGACGATAGTCGCTTCGAAGCGCGTCGCCAGGAAGCCGACATCGTTATTCAGCTCAACTCATGGGCCATGGAGTGGTGGCAACAGCAACTCGACTCGAGCAACGAAGGCCGCATCGCGCGTGATTATCTAAAACAGCGAGAAATCTCAGACGAAACGCAAAAAACCTTCCGCCTCGGTTACGCGCCCGACAGTTGGGACGCACTTTCAAACTATTTACGTAACAAAGGCGCCCCCCAGGAACATATTGAACGGAGTGGCTTGGTTGCAAAAAAGGAGGACACGAATCGTTCTTACGATCGGTTCCGTGGTCGCTTGATGGTCCCGGTGTTCGACGCGCAGGGACGGCCCATCGCTTTTGGTGGTCGCACGTTGCGCGGCGAGGATGCGAAATACATCAACTCGCCGGAAACCGCAGCTTACGTAAAGGGGCGAAATCTTTTTGGTCTAAATCTCACTCGTGATGAGATCAGACGACAGGGCTTCGCGATTTTGGTTGAAGGATTTCTCGATCTGATTGTGCCTTACCAGTTTGGAGTGCGAAACGTTGTGGCTAGTTTGGGAACGGCGTTGACGCACGATCAAGTAAAGCTTCTAAGTAGGTTTGCGCGCAAAGTGGTAGTCAACTATGATGGCGACCGCGCCGGCGTGCAAGCGGCAAAGAAAGCGATTGAAATTCTCCTCGCCGAGGATCTTGAAACAAAAGTTTTAGTGCTTCCGGACAATGCGGATCCTGACGAGTACATCCGGAAGTTTGGCGTAACTGAGTATCAGCGACAACGGGCACAGGCACAACCACACATACAATTCGTAATCGACAGCGCTTTACGCGACCGAAATCTTCACCGGCCCGCGGAAAAGGCGGAAGCCGTCGAAGAAGTTCTCCCCTACATACGGGCGGTGAAGAACGGTGTTCAGAAGCGCGAATATTTTGACATGGCGATGGATGCGCTCGGGATCGATCGCGAGAACGTGAACACATCGACGTGGCGGCGCGAGTTGTGGCAAACCGTGCGACACAATCGTCCGCTGCGCGCTGACAGTGTTCAGGTTTTGACAAGGCGGACCGAAGCCACTGCGGCAGAACAGCGTTTGCTTGGTCTGCTTTTTGCTGACGAAAAGCTGCGCCGCGACGTGTTGCCGATGCTGCGAGAAGAGGATTACGAAGACCTGGCAACG
>DATEWS010000007.1:0-2679 GCA_035257785.1 Pyrinomonadaceae bacterium | reverse complement strand
AGCCAGTGAAGCGTTAAGAGCGCGTCGACGCGACGCAACGTCACCGCCGTCTCAACTGCAGAAATCAGTAGCTCGCGTTCCTCATCGGTCGCCTGTCGCGTGGTTCGTTCCTTGAACTCCTGGCGCGCCTGGGCCAAGAGTGCTTTTAGCTCCTCATGCCTCCAGATCTGCCGCCACAAAAAACCGTACGACAAAAACCGCGGATAGACTCGATCCCTGATCTCCTCTTTCAACCAACCATCGCTCTTGTCGAGAATCGTGCGAACATCCGCGAGCAATTCTTTGCGCCGCCCTTCGAGATCCTCGACTAACAATGGCTCACCTTCAATACGCGTCATGATGCGCGGTGCCACGTAATAGACAAGTAGCCCGACGATTCCCGAAAGAATTGTCAGATCAAACGCGATGTAAAGAAGACTCGTGACCAGCCCGCCGGTGCGCGGGCCTGAGTGAAACATCAGCACTATGCCCGCGATCACACCGATGTAAACGTGGGCCAACAGCCAATAGCGCAACGCGCCCGCGCGTCGTCGATAGACCTGCTTGCGAAACGGATACGACATCACCACCGCGATGCCGCCGAGGCCAACGAGTCCGGTCAGCCAGCGCATCGTTAACCATGTACCAGCCAGAACCTGATCGTAGCCGTATCTCGCAATGGCCCATCCGAACACCACGGCGGAAAGGATCGTCAGAGCCGCCCCACCGATGTGCCATGCACGAGCAAGTGGATCGCTCTTGTGAATGTTCCGTCCGACGGCGTGACGTTCATCGCGAAACACGAAACTCTTCGCCTGACCGATCTCGCTGAAGTATTTAATCGGATCGACGCGTACGAGCGCGCCCGTCGGACAATTCTCTTCGCATGAATAAGCCTGACGTTTCGCGCCCGCCGGGTTGAGCGACGTTCCCTCACAAAGATTGCACTTGATCGCGACGGGATCGTCAGACGCAGCGGGCGGCGCCGGCCGATCGATTTTGAAACTGAAAACTTTCCTGAGCGTCGTCGCAAAACCGGAAGGCGCTGCGGGCGCAGTTCGCGGAACCATCGTGATCGCATCGTACGGACACTGCGTCGCACAGTCGAAACAACCAATACACGTCGGCGCATCGATGTCGATCTGTCCATGCGAATCGCGAAAGATCGAGCCCGTCGGACAACCAGTCATGCATTCCGGATCCGCGCAGTGCATACAAACCTGCGGCACGAGCGCGTGTTGTAGACGTTTCTTACCGATCGTCGCGGGCCGCTCAATCTGAATCCCGCGCCGCAACAGTCGTGATTGTCCGTGTACCTTGTGACACGCGAGCGAACAGTTGCCGCACCTGATGCAGAGATCCATGTCCATGACGAGCACGTTCGTCCCGTCTATGATTCCCGTCACTATCTCTTCTTGGGCGGCTTTGAGTGCGTTTAGATCGGGAAGCGCATCGATCGTGAGCGGCAGTGAACTGCCGCTAGTCGAGAGGGGTGAAAACGTTGCTGCCAGTTGTTTACGAAGTTCGGGATCAGGCGAAAACTGATCGAGCGGGATCTCGAGCACTTCGGTGCGCGCCATCACGCTCGCCCTGTATTGCCAGACGGCAGGCTGAGTCACTCCTTCGAGACCAAGACAATTTCCGCCGCCAAGAAAATCGACGCCGGTAGTCTCGTCCATTCCCAACACGACTTCAGGCGAGGCCGCAAGAAACGGAATGCCGTGCGAGCGTCGCACCCAACCACTCTTGATCAGGATCAAACGATCTACGGGGGCGTCTTCCTGGCAGAGAACGTGATTCTTGCCGTAGACGAGATAACGCGCGGTGCGGCGCAGTTCTTCGGCGAGCGCATCGGTTAAAGGTTTGCCCGTGACCCGTGCGAGGTCTTCGAGAACGCGACCAGTGCCGTGAGTGCGATAAGTTTCGTCGAGGATGTTGCCGAACGTCTTCAGCTTACGCAGCAGGCGCAACGCGGGACGCGTTATTTCGAGCACGACCGCTTTTTGATTTGCAGGGACTGCAACGGTCGCGTTGCGTTCGACTCCGGCGAGCAAAGCCATCTCGCCAAAACAGGCGCCGGGTTCGAGTTGACTTATCTTCTTTTGACCGACGTAAACATCTACTGCACCTTCGACTGTGATGTAGAAAGTGTTTCCGCCCCACTCACCCTGCCGCATGATCTCTTCGCCCGCATCGTAAGCGAGCAGGCGCACGTAAGGCCCCACGCGCTTACCGTTGCCGTAATCGCGACCCTGAACGATTACTTCGAGGTCACCGGCATACTTCTGTTTGCCGTTTTGTTCTTCGAAGAGTTCGGCGGTAAGAGCAAGTTTTTGGATGGCTTCAACTACGCGACCCCGGTCGGTAATTTCGCGCGGCATGTGATTGTTTATAGCACAAAATGATAGTCACCAGAACAATAGGTCCTATATGACCATATGACCTATGCTAAACTCCGAGTACCAATGCTTGCAGAAAATCTTTACGCGCTTCCCATCGAACAACAAATCGGACAGTTCTTATTCATCGGTCTTCCGGGTACGGAATTCGACGAAGAAACGCGCGCGCTTATTGAATATACAAAACCTGGCGGCGTGATCATCTTCGGACGCAACGTTGCTGGTCCGGAACAACTGCGCACCCTGCTCGACAGCATTCGCGAAGTCGTTCCAACACCTCCACTGTTCGGCATCGATCAGG
>DATEWS010000006.1:0-2284 GCA_035257785.1 Pyrinomonadaceae bacterium | reverse complement strand
CCCTCGGCTTTCAACCATTGATAAAGCAGGGCGAGCTGAGTTGACTTGCCGCTGCCGTCAGTGCCTTCGACGACGAAGAGTTTGCCGGGAAATTGATGGTGTCCATACGTGATCATCGGCGTCTGAGCCCAGGTTACTCGTGTTACAGGAGTGTGAAACGTGCCGCGAACTTTGTACCTCTTACGACATGCCAAATCAAGTTGGAAAGATGCTTCGTTGCGTGACTTCGATAGACCATTGAAAGGCCGTGGCCGCGACGCCGCAAAGCAAATCGGAAAACGCCTTGCTTCCGAAAAACCGCAGCCGGTGTTGGTGGTCTGCTCTCCGGCCGTGCGCACGCGTGAGACGGCGGAGATCGTGTTGAAGCATTCAAGCTTGAAGCCAGATGTGACTTTTGAGCAGCGTATTTATGAGGCTTCCCTGCGTGATCTGTTACACGTCGTCGCAGATATTCCCGACGATAAAGAAGCAGTGATGATGATTGGACACAATCCCGGCTTCGAAGAGTTGGTGGCTTATTTCAGTGGCGAACACCGGCGAATGCCGACTTGTGCTCTGGCGAAGATTAGGTTGGACGCTGCGAGTTGGAAGGATATTAAAGCCGGTGAGGGAACGCTGGCGTCGTTTATCACGCCGAAGGAATTACCCGAGGATTAACGGTCGCTGACGAAGTCGCCATAGACCGTTTGCTTCTGCGCGTGAAGATGGTTGTTCAGGATCTGGTAGAAACAACTCAGGCACACGCCGGTCGTCTCTTCTTCATTGTCATCGCGAATCCTGGCCCCACACCAAATACATTGGACCGCGAAGGCTTCTTTGTCTTGTTCGTTCATAGTTTCTCCTTTCACGCCGACATTACCCCACCGACGTTACGTCTGCGTTAACAGATGCCAACTGAAAAAACAAACGCAGTGATAGCTTGATCGTAGTTGTTTTTCAGTGTTAACGACAGCTCCTCGCTACCTCGATCCATCTTCAATACCTAAAACGAACGAGTTCGATTGATTACTTCTGGTTGATCAGTCTGTCGCTTTGAAGTCGTTGTCGAGCTTGAGCTGTCTAAGGCAAGGATGGCTATCAGGATGACAGAAGTCGCCGTGAAGATTAAAAACCGTGAGTGCATTGACCGTTTTATTGGACGTGAGATCCCAGCCCTCCTCAGTCCTGCTTAACAAACATTTAAGGTGCGGTTCACAGGCCTTTAACTGGTCGGGGTTAAGGTCTGCCTTTGGACCAACATCCATTCCTACAACTAGATTCACAGGAGAATTGTATGTACTCGAATAATATTTCCCGACTACTCCATCTCTTGCTCATCGTTGCGGCAATTGCCTGTTTACCGGCCCAGGCCCAACAAGATCAGGGCCGCATCGGAGGTGTCGTCACTGACTCTCAAGGCGCACTCGTTCTAGGAGCGTCAGTGGTCGTAAAAAGTGAACGCACGGGTGAAGAGCGCACCGCGACATCAACCGAGTCCGGCTCTTACATCGTCTCCGGTCTCCGACCGTCGCTCTACACGATCACAGCAACAGCGCAAAGCCTGACAGTACGCGCGACCGGCGTGCAGCTACTAGCAGGTCAGGAGTTGAAACTTAATCTCACACTCCAGGCGACGGGCGTTGAAGCAAAGGTCGACATCGTTACAGCCGCAGATACCGGCATCGACACCGGTACAGCATCGATGGGCGTGAACGTGAATCCGCGGGAAGTGGAAGCGTTGCCACTCAATGGTCGACAACTGTCGCAGCTCTACTTGCAGGCGCCAGGATCTGTGAACAGTGGATCGGGTACGTTCGGCGACATCCGTTTCAGCGGACGCGCCGTGCAGCAGAATGTTATTCGTTACGACGGCATCGAAGGTTCGGCGATCATCGATGCTTCGCCCGGAAACCTCAACGGTGAGGTGCCATCGCCGTTCAGACTTCAATCGAGTCTTGAAAACGTGCAGGAGTTTCGCGTTGACTCAAACAACTTCCCCGCGGAGTTCGGTACGGGCACCGGCGGTCAGGTCAGCGTAGTGACGAAATCAGGCGGCAACGCATTTCACGGTTCGCTATTCGAGTACCTTCGCAATGACGCGCTCGACGCAGCCAATTTTTTCGACAACATCATCGGACAAAAAGCACCACTACGGCTCAATCAATTCGGCGGCTCGATTGGTGGTCCAATAGTAAAAGACAAGGCCTTCTTCTTCTTCAGCTACGAAGGTTACCGGCTCCGTGCGGGCGTTAATTCAATTGAGGCCGTGCCGGGATTAGCGAGCCGGCTTTGTGCTGGACCGATC
>DATEWS010000005.1:0-3076 GCA_035257785.1 Pyrinomonadaceae bacterium | reverse complement strand
CCCGCCGACAGCAAGGGTGCGCTGCGGGCCGAAATGGTTGGATGCGGCGCCGGCAATAATGTTTCCAATCGGTAGCGTGCCGATGAACGAGAGAATGAACATGCTCATCACGCGGCCGCGCATCTGATCGGTCACGAGCTTTTGCAATAACGTGTTGATGAGCGCTACAGAAACCACGAGCGAGAATCCGACACCGAACAAAAACATCAACGACAGCTTCAACCGTGAAGACAATCCGAAGCCGATGATGCACAACCCAAACATTATCGCGCCGCCGAGCACAAACCAGCCTTTTCTTCTAAAGTCGCCGAGATATGCAACTAAGAGTGCGCTGAGCAACGCACCGCAGCCGGATACACCCATCATCAACGCCAGACCCGTTTCCTGAAGCTTGAAGATGTCGCGTGCATAGAGTGGCACCATGCTGAAGTAAGGCGCGCCGAACAGACTGTTGACTCCTGACAGCAGTAACAACGACGAGACGCGCGGGCGGCTGCGCACGTAACGAAATCCTTCAATCAGATCGCCCCACAACGCGCGTCGATCTTTAACCGAATGAGCCGGCGTATTCACGCGATACTGCGGTCGCACCCTCGCGAGCGCAACAACTACCGCGACAAATGAAACGCCGTTGGCATAGAAGCATCCTGCGAGACCGAACACACGAAACGCAACGCCGGCGAGCGTTGGTCCAACTACGCGCGACAGTTGAAATTGTGTTGAGTTCATCGCGATAGCGTTGGAGAGATCTTCGCGACCGACGAGGTCGTAAGTCATGGCAAGAAACGAAGGGCTCGCGAGTGCCATACAGCAACCGGTTACAAACGAAAACCCCAGCACCATCCAACGATTCACGACGTTGGTTGCGACGAGTGTCGCAAGACCAAAGGCCGCGAGACCCGCAATCACCTGCGTGTACATCATCAACCGGCGTCGATCGATGAGATCGGCAAAGACGCCGCCCGCCAGCGTGAAGATGAAACCGGGCGCCGTCGCCATGAAAGCATCGAGTCCGAGCCAGAACGGCGAGTTGGTCAACTGGAGTACCAGCCAACCCTGCGCAACCGCCTGCATCCACGTGCCGACATTCGACAGAAACGCGCCAATCCAGAAAAGACGATAATCGCGATTCGAAAGTGCGCGGAACATTCCGCTGCGGCGGGGCGTGGACATGAAGTCAATAGTCTTAACACAATCTGTGTAATCTGTGGATGGCTTTATTCCCGGCGCCAGGAAGAGAGGGAGCCGCCAAGGGCGCCGCGGCGTTCGGCGACGATTTCGGAGAGGATTGAGAGGGCGACTTCTTCGGGAGTGACGGCGCCGATATCGAGGCCGATCGGGGCGCGGATTTTTTTGAGTTGTTCTGCGGGAACACCAGCTTCGCGTAGTCGCTCGATAACGATCGATGTTCGTCGCTTACTGCCAATCAATCCCACGTAATCGGGATTAGCGTGCACGACTGCCTGCATGCATTGCTCATCTTCGTTGTGACCTCGCGTCACGACCGCAACACAAACACCACGACCATTCCCGATCGCATCTCTCACAGCCGAAGTCCAGTCGGCAGCGACGCGCAACTCAATCTGTTTTTCAGGAAAGCGATCGCGCTTGAGAAACTCAGCGCGGTCGTCGAGCAACGTCGTCTGATAACCTGCAAACGCAGCCAGTTTTGCGAGTGACGCGCCGACATGTCCCGCGCCACACACAACCAGCCGCGGCGCCGGTCGCAAACGTTCAAACAACAACGAGGTGTCAAACGAGTTGATGTTTACGAGTCGCGTCTCTTCACGTGCGGCAAAAAAACCTTTCGCCTGATCAACTACAACCGCGTCGAGGTCGGCATCCCCGAGACTACCAGTAACTGAACCGTTTTCCTGGACCAACAACTTCGCGCCGACGTTTTGCGAACCTGTGACCCTGGTAACCAGCACGGCGATCTCGCCGCGCTCCAGCACCTGCTCAATCACTTTCATGATCGATGTTTGTGTCACTTCGAAGATTTGGCGAACCCAACCACAGACGCCGCGCGTCGCAACAACCAGAGTGGTCCAACCAAGAGGTAGACAGGATTTTTAAAGAAGGCGGGTTGATTCCCTTCAATCGCATGTCCGACAAACTGAAGAATCCAGCCGACAACAAACAACAGCAACGCCCAGCGCCAGTAGAAAAAGAACAGCGGCCACGACACCGTAATCATCGGTATGCCGATGCTGTGGCAGAGCCGGTTCAGCGGATGCTGGTGCTTTGCCTTGTAGTTAGCGAGTAGATTCTGCGACATACTTTGTTGTCGATTAGATCACCTCGACAAAAATGTCCATCGTGCCGCCGCAAACCATTCCTTCTTCACTCGCTTCATCAGCAGTCAAGGAGAAGTGATGCAACTGCGACTCGCCCGAACGCATAGCCGATTTGGCTTCGGCCCAAACTTCCGCCTCGATACAACCGCCACCAACGGTACCCGCGACTTCTCCGTTTTCGAAGAAGAGCATCTTCGCGCCACGCTGCTGGGGCGTCGAGCCACGCGTATGCGCGACGGTGGCGACGACAACTCGTTCACCACGTGCACCGGCTTCATTGATCAGGCGATAAAGTTCGCGCTGTGGAATCGTTGACATAACCCTGGAACTTAGTGCTTTCTAATTCGTGTTTGCTTCGTAACTGGAACTTTGTGAGTTGTAGTTTGTCTAAAATTTCCAGCCAAGTCCAGACCGTTAGGATTAAACTACTGTCCGGCACTTTTAACTTGCGGCAAATTACTTTGTAATGTAGAGTCAGCGGCACACTTCAGAGGGTTTCGGGACATGATGTACCAGCACGCCCACCAATTAGGAAATACTCTCAGGCACAGGTTCACATTGTTCGCAGGCGTGATTCTGCCGGCGGTTGCAATCTCCGTCGAAGCCACCACGCACGTCTGCGCGCAGATGTTTTTTGATCCCATCCCGACGAGTTGGCACATGTTCCTGGTGCTCTTAGTGCCTTTGGCCCAGCTTCAGGTTTGGTTTGCGATTCGCCGCAACGATCCTACCCGTCTTACACTCGCCGGGTTCGCTAACGCCGCCGCAATCGTCATTTC
>DATEWS010000004.1:0-6607 GCA_035257785.1 Pyrinomonadaceae bacterium | reverse complement strand
CTGCCGCATGTACGCGATGCCCGGCGATGTGCGGGCGCACGGCGGTACTGAGTGAGCTCAATGGTTCGCCGGACGCGCGCGTGATGTTTGTCGGCGAAGCTCCGGGAAGAAAGGGCGCAGACCGGACACGCGTGCCGTTCTCGGGCGATCAATCGGGAGCGAACCTCGATCGTTTTCTGAATTCGATCGATTTGAAGCGTGACGAGATCTTCATTACCAGTGCGGCGCTTTGTAATCCACGCTCAGAGTCGGGCGCGAATCGACGGCCGACGCACAAAGAGTTGCAGAACTGTTCTGAGTTTCTGCGCCGCACGATTGAGCTGGTCAATCCGCGTGTGATCGTGACGCTGGGTTCGGTTGCGCTCGAAGCATTAAAGCGCATTCAATATCATGAGTTGAACTTGAAAGAGTCTGCGGCGCGAATACACAGTTGGAACGGACGCGTGCTCGTGCCGATTTATCATCCCAGCCCGCAGGTGCTGGCGTCGCATCGGCGCGAGGCGGAGCAGTTGCAGGATTATCAGGTGGTGCAAAAGGCAATTCACAAATGACAACAGGGTACACAGCAGTACGGGATGGCGGCGCGGGGTTGATCGCGATGTCCGAGCGCGGGCTTATTCGCGTCAGTGGTTCGGAAGCGACGATGTTTCTTAACGGTCTCGTCACGAACGATGTGAAATCTTTGGCGGAGAATCGCTGGATGCCGGCGGTGTTTCCGACCGTGCAGGGACGTTTGATCGGCGCCGTTAACATTGCTCGTCTCAAGGATGGTTTTCTGATCGACACTGAGCGCGCTTCGCATGATGGTGTGTTGAAAACGATCTCGCGGTTCACGATGGCCGGCGACTTTAAGGTCACTGATATTACGGATGAAAGCGCGATCGTGTCGCTGCAAGGGAGGCGAGCGGGCGAAATAGTCGGGAAGGTTTTGAATACGATCGTCGCGGATCTGCCGCGTAATGGAGTCAGCGAGCATGAAGGCGTGACGATTATTCGCGCGACGCACACGGCTGAGGATGGGTTTGATCTCGTCGCCGATTCACCGCGCGTCCGTGAGTTGGGGCAGGCGTTACAGGATGCGGGCGCAACGCCAGTGAATGAGGAGACTTTCGAAATCTTGCGCATCGAAGCCGGCATCGCTCGCTTCGGTCGCGACATGGACGAGACGAATGTAGTTCCCGAAACCAACCTTGACGACGCAGTGAGTTTCACCAAAGGTTGTTATGTTGGTCAGGAGATCATCGTGCGGATCAAACATCGAGGCCATCCGGCGAAGAAATTAGTAGGGCTGAAGGCGGATCGACCGCTTGAGGCGGGCGCGGTCGTAACGTCCGCCGCCGTTTCGCCAAAACTCGGCAACATCGGACTCGGTTATGTCCGTTACGAACACATCGAACCCGGAACGGACGTGATTGTCGATGACGATGTTAAGGCGACTGTCACCGAGTTGCCGTTCATACGTGGCAGTTGGTATGAGTGAAGATCTCGATCTGCAACAGGCGCAGCTTGCCTATTCGATTATCGAGCGTTTGCTCGAACACACGCGCGTCGTGAGTGATTTGGTCGCGGTGATGGCCCAGGTGCTCGATGAGGACACGACGAAAGCGCTCATACAAACACCGACCTGGACTGCTTACCTCGACAGCAGGCGTGCGCTGGAAAAGACTCGAGATGATGTCGAAAGATTCGCGGAAGCGCTGAAAGAATTAGCCGCGGATGACACAGATTAAAATCGGATTTTTATCCGTGTTATCTCTGTTACCGGATGATCATTATGACCTGGCGCTCACGGCCGCCATCAAACTCACACAAGAAGATACCCTGCCAGCGACCGAGAAGTAACTTTCCATCCTCAAATGGAATGGTGACCGAGGATCCGGTGAGTGTGGCTTTGATGTGTGCGTCGGAATTTTCTTCACCGTGACGAAAGCCCATGCCGTGTTGAGGAATCAACGTGCGCAGAGCGTGAAGCATGTCGCGCGGCACGTCCGGGTCGGCGTTCTCGTTGATCGTGAGGCCCGCTGTCGTGTGTTGCACGTAAAGCACAACCACACCTTCACGGTGGCCTGACTCGGTGAGTTTTTTCTGGACTTGATCAGTGAACTCAACCAGCTCTTCGCGGTTGTGCGACCTGACCTTCAGAACATTCATTTCTTCAACAACGCCCAACCCGTCGGGAGCACTGCCGCTGCCGCCGCGATCTTGATAACGTCACCAACCAAAAATTTCCCGACAGCCGGATAGAAGACGACGAGTGGTGACGAGTTCGTCACCACTGCAAACCAGGCCCATCCCGCGAGTAGAATGATCGCGGATCCAAGCGCCATCGCAGCCACCGCAGTCGGATAGTGCTTGTCCCAACCGTGTTCAGCAAATGCACCCGTGACGAACGCCGCCGCCGGAAACGCCACGAGATAACCACCAGTGGGACCAAGAAAACGGAGAATTCCCGGCGCGCCCCCCGGCGCAAAAAACGGCAAGCCCACCGCTCCTTCGATCAGATACGCGATCACCGCTGCCGCACCCAAACGCGGTCCCAGTAACGCGCCAGTCAAGAGGACCGCGAAACTCTGTCCCGTGATCGGCACTGGTCCAATCTGCATCGAAAACTGCGCGGACGCTGCAATGAACAAACTAAAAACAATCACCAGACCCACGGAACGCGTCGAATCGAGCGGCGCGAGCGCCGCCCCCATCAAAGTATCCGCTCTTACCTCTGTGCTCATCTGTGTTTAGTCTCCTGCTGCGCTTTTCACAACTTCCGTTTCTACCGGCGCCCGCTCGAGCGCCTGCGAGCCGATGCGCATGCCGTGGAACGAACGCCATACGAAAAAGACCGATACGAGGAAAAACGCCAGCGCCAGAATGTGCGTCAACGTTGTGTCGCCATTATTGCGCGACGTCAAACTAACCGCCAACTCCACCGCCAGCAATCCAAACAGCGTCGTAAACTTGATCACAGGATTCATCGCGACTGACGACGTGTCTTTGAACGGATCGCCAACCGTGTCTCCCACGACGGTCGCATCGTGAAGCGGAGTCCCCTTCATCTTCAGATCAACTTCGACAACTTTCTTCGCGTTGTCCCAGGCGCCACCGGCATTCGCCATGAAGATCGCCTGATACAAGCCAAAGATCGCGATCGAAATCAGGTAACCGATAAAGAAGAACGGTTCTACGAACGCGAACGCGAGTGTCGAGAAGAACACCGTCAGGAAGATATTGAACATGCCCTTCTGCGCGTACTGAGTGCAGATTTGCACGACCTTCTTACTATCTTCGACTGAGGCTTTCTCAACGCCCTCGAGCCTGATGTTCGCTTTGATGAACTCAACCGCGCGGTAAGCGCCGGTCGTAACAGCCTGCGTCGATGCACCGGTGAACCAGTAAATAACTGCGCCGCCAGTGATGAGGCCGAGTACGAACGGCGCGTGAAGTAGGGAAAGACCTTCAGTGTTGACTCGCAGACCTTCCGTGAGCGCCATGATGATCGAGAAGATCATCGTCGTCGCACCCACGACAGCCGTTCCGATCAGAACCGGTTTGGCTGTTGCTTTGAACGTGTTGCCCGCGCCGTCGTTCTCTTCCAACAGGTGCTTCGCGCGCGCGAAGTTGACGTCGAGGTTGAAGTCTTTCTTCACTTCGGCTTCGACGTCCGGGACCTGCTCGATCAACGACAACTCGTAAACCGATTGCGCGTTGTCAGTCACCGGACCGTATGAGTCGACGGCGATAGTGACCGGTCCCATACCCAAAAAGCCGAAGGCAACAAGGCCGAAGCCAAACACCGGCGCCGCGACTGGATCAACCATCAATGCGCCGAGGCCGAGTCCCGCAACCGCACCGAGATTAGTAAAGAAGTAAGCAATCGCCATAAGGCCGACGATACTGATGCCGAGCCAGTACGCGGAGAAGTTACCCGCAACCAAACCGGAAAGTATGTTCAACGAAGGCCCACCTTCTCTTGAAGACGTAACCACTTCGCTGACGTGTCGCGATTCGGTCGACGTGAAAATTTTGACCAGCTCGGGGATCAACGCGCCTGCAATCGTGCCACACGAAATGATGACGGCGAGTTTCCACCAGAGCGTGTCGTTGCCACTGAGCGTCGGGATCGTCAGTTTTGAAACCACAAACGTGATCACGACCGAAACGATCGATGTGATCCAAACGAGCGACGTCAGCGGCGACTCGAAATTCATCGAAGCTGCATTCCGGTAACGCACCTTCGCGATAACGTCGTTAATGAAGTATGAAAGCGCACTCGCGACAATCATCATCACGCGCATCACGAAAATCCAGACAAGCAACTGCACCTGCACGCGCGGATTGGAAACACCGAGAAGAATGAA
This sequence comes from Pyrinomonadaceae bacterium, assembly GCA_035257785.1. Lineage (GTDB taxonomy): Bacteria > Acidobacteriota > Blastocatellia > Pyrinomonadales > Pyrinomonadaceae > PSRF01. The sequence goes on along the minus strand of DATEWS010000004.1, from coordinate 2,255 downwards.
CGTGATCAGCGCCACACCCGTCACACCGTAAGTTTCGAAACCGTCCGCACTTGGTCCAACGGAGTCGCCCGCGTTGTCGCCGGTGCAATCAGCAATCACGCCCGGATTGCGAGCATCGTCTTCCTTGATCTTGAAGACGATCTTCATCAGGTCAGAACCGATGTCGGCAATCTTCGTGAAGATACCGCCGGCAATACGTAGCGCCGCGGCGCCCAGCGATTCACCAATCGCAAATCCGATGAAACACGGCCCCGCATAGTCGCCAGGAATGAACAACAGAATGCAGAGCATGATCAGCAACTCGACGCTGATCAGCATCATGCCGATGCTCATGCCGGCTTTTAACGGAATTGCGTAAAGCGGAAACGGTCTGCCTTCGAGACTCGCGAACGCCGTGCGTGAGTTTGCGAACGTGTTGACGCGAATGCCGAACCACGCGACGCCGTAACTTCCGGCGATACCAACCAAACTGAACAGCAGGATGATAACGACGCGGAACGGCTCCATGCCCGAGAGCACGCCGAAGTAAAGCACGATCACGACGGCGATGAATGCCTCCAGGATCAGAATGAACTTGCCTTGTGTGGTCAGGTACGTCTTACAGGTCGCGTAGATCAGTTCGGAGATCTCGCGCATGGCTCGGTGCACGGGTAGTCTCTGTAAGTTCATGTAAATGGAGAGACCGAAAGCAAGGCCAAGCACACAGATCGCGATACCAAACAAGAGCAAATTGTGACCTGTGATTCCATTGAAGAAGGTCACCTCATCGAGATTTGGCAACACCAAATTCGCTTCACCACCTTGATGCGACTGCGCGAAAGTCGGCAAGGCGAGAGCTAAGGTGGTAATTGTGGCCGCAGTGATAATTGCTGCACGCCGTAGTTTCAGCGGTAGTTGCACGTGGAGAAATTCCTTTCCGATTTAGCTAGATAATGGCGAGTTAGCTTTATGAAAACGCGTATTATCCACAGATTACACAGATTTTTCAAAGAGAGGTTCTTGAATTTGTGTGATCTGGGGATTCAGCCAGCGCCGGATCGAGTCGAACATAATGACGACGGCGGCAAACATGATGATCGCAGTAAGGCTGGTGTTGATGAGTCCCTGGACGGCCGTGTCCGGTTTTTGCGCCAAAGGCCAGAAAATATCGGTAATTGACTTGTAACCGGCGACGAGCGTGGTGGTGCTGACGAACGACAAGGGCAAAATCGTCACCCACGCGTACTTCGCACGGCCCGAGTTGATAACGATCGTGGTCGCGACGCACAAAGCAACCGCCGCCAGCAGTTGATTAGCAATGCCAAACATTGGCCAAATAGTTGAAATCGATCCCGACCAGATGAAGGCCGCCCATGCGGAAACGACGAGTGCCGAAGTAACAACGGAACCCGGCAGCCAGTTTGGCTCCTCGAGCTTCTTGTAAAAGCGCCCGCCAAACTCGCCGACCAAGAAGCGCGCGACGCGCGTGCCGGTATCGATCGTCGTGAGAATAAATAGCGCTTCAAACATGATCGCGAAGTGATACCAGTACTTCATGAAACCGCGGAGTCCGGGTATGCCGTCGAAGATCTTCGCGATGCCGAGCGCGAGCGTGACGGCGCCGCCGGTTCGTCCGCGCAGGTTCTTCTCGCCTGATTCCTGTTCGAGTCGATCGATCTCCTGCGGTTGCAGGTTGAAGCCCTGCGCTGTGTGCGCGTCGACCATCTGACTGTACGCGGCCTTCTGTGCGTCCGTTTTTTGAGCGGTGTTGATGGCGAAGTAGTCGCCGGGGAACAGTGAGGTTGCGGCGATCAGCGCGACCACGCCGACGACGCCTTCCATCAACATGCTGCCGTAACCAATCATGCGCGTGTCAGTTTCTTTCGCGATCATCTTCGGCGTCGTGCCGGACGAGATGAGCGCGTGGAAGCCGGAAATCGCGCCGCACGCAATCGTGATGAACACAAACGGGTAGAGCTTGCCGGGAATCACCGGTCCGCCGCCGGCAGTGAACGGCGTAAACGCCGGCATGTTCAGGTTCGGATGAACCAGGATCACGCCGAGAATCAGAAACGCGATCGTTCCGACTTTCAAATACGACGACAGGTAATCGCGCGGGCAGAGCAGCATCCACACGGGCAATACCGACGCGATGAAGCCGTAAGCCGCCATGATCACGATCAGGCTGTTGCGCGAAAGCGTGAACGCCTGAGCAAAAGATGAATCTGCAATGCGGCCGCCGAGATAAACGGCAAACAGCAATCCGACGATACCGA
>DATEWS010000003.1:0-7987 GCA_035257785.1 Pyrinomonadaceae bacterium | reverse complement strand
ATCATCTACCCACCCGCTATCCCACGTGGTACTGACTGTGTCCAACAAAAAGTCTTTGACTTCTGACGCAAGCCACTACACCACTCTCAATTCCGGAATGGGGATGATAAAACGGCCGCCCTGTTTTCGATACTCGGCCTGCTGTTGCAGTATCTCGTCGGCAAAGTTCCAAGTCAGCAGTAAAACGTAATCGGGTTTCTCTTCAAGCAACCTCGCCGGCGAATAGATCGGGAGATGCGTGCCGGGCGTGTAGTGTCCCTGTTTGATCGTGCTGCGATCGACCACAAAATCGAGTGTCGGCCTGCCGAGTCCGAAATAATTCATGAGGGTGCTGCCTTTCGCCGAAGCGCCGTAGACGGCGATCCGTTTGCCCTCGGCCTTCAGTTCGGAAAGCATCGTGACGAGCTCGCCGCGCAATCGTTCAACTTTCTCACCAAAACGGCGATAAAAATCCGCGTTGCCAACCCATGCCGACTCCTCCCCAAGCATTTTTTCAATTCCTGCCGGTTGCTGGTTGCCGTTTTGTTTTCGCGCGTAAATCCGAAGCGTGCCGCCATGAATATCCAGACGTTTCACATCTTCAATGATCAGCTTGTGACGCCGAAACAGATGATCGAGAGCGGTCAACGAAAAATAGCAAAGGTGTTCATGATAGATCGTGTCAAACTCATGCCGGTCGATCATGTCCTTGACGTACGGCACTTCGATTACCGCGACGCCCGTATCGTTCAATAGCACTTCAACACCATTGACAAAGCCGTTGAGAGCCGGAACGTGCGCAAGCACGTTGTTGGCGTGCACTACGTCAGCGCGCTTCCCCTCAGCAACCAATTTTTTCGCGAGTTCGGCGTCAAAGAACTCGCAGACCGTGGGAATGCCGCGCGCTTCCGCGGTCTGGGCAATGTTTCGCGCCGGTTCAATTCCTAAAACAGGAACCCCGGCGCGCTTGTAGTATTGCAGCAGGTAACCGTCGTTGCTCGCGATCTCAACCACAAAACTCTTGTCGTCGAGATTGCGCGACCGGATGAGCTCGTCGACATTTTCTTCCGAGTGGCGCAGCATTGTCTCGGAAAAAGAAGACAGATAAAAATACTCCCGAAACAATTTTTCAGGCGGCACCGTTTCCGTTATTTGTACCAGGAAACACGAGGGACAGAAGACCAGATCCAGATCGAAGGTTCGTTCCTGTTCACTCAGTTGTTCACGAGTGAGTAATGCATTCGCTAAGGGAGTTTTCCCCAGGGACAGGATAGTGATCAGCTCTCGCTTGCCGCACGATCGGCAACTGACTTCGGTCTTCATCAAGAGGCTCCCAGCAACTCCTTGTACCACTTGATAGTTTGCTCCAATCCCTGATCAAGCGAAAACCGAGGCTTCCAGTCGAAGTATTGTCTCGCTTTGCCGGCACTCAAGTATTGATGGCGAATCTCGTTCGACGCTTCGTTGCGAACATCAGGCTCGAGATCGGAATCCATGTGCGCGAGAATTCGTTGGACCACCTCTAAAACCGTCACCTGAATTTCGTTCGAGAAATTAAAGGCGTGACCGCGCAGGTCGGATTGGTTCGCGAGCCGTTCAGCCAACAGCATGTAGACTTCGGCGCCGTCCTCAACATAGAAATAATCTCGGATGTGCTGACCGTCAGAACGAATCACGGGGCGCTGCTTTCGCAAAACGGATCGAATCGTTCCGGGAATCAAACGATTCCAGTTGAGATCACCGCCGCCGTAGAAATTTCCGCAGCGCGTAATCACAACCGGCAAACCGTACGTCGTCGCGTACGACTGCGCGATCAGATCCGCGCACGACTTGCTCACATCGTACGGATGCCGGCCCTGCAGAGGAGTGTCTTCAGAATACGGAAGCGAGTCGTGATCACCGTACGCCTTGTCGGAAGAAGCGATGACAATTTGGCTGACGAGTGGACTCCGACGACACGCTTCGAGGAGTGACCAGGTGCCTCCAACGTTCGACTCAAAAGTCGAAACCGGATTTCGATTCGCGATCGGAACTATCGTTTGCGCGGCGAGATGAATGACCGTGTCGACTTCATACTCTCCGAGAGTTCGCTCGAGTAATGCTTGATCCTTAATATCGCCGCGAACAACCTTGACTCGATCGCCTAACCGCGTACGCGTGAATTCCGATTGCGGTACCCAGTCGCGGATGAGACAGACCACGTCTGCGCCGGCCGCCGCGAGCCGCTTAACGAGCCAGCCACCGACCAGTCCCGTCGCTCCGGTTATCAAGGTGGGACGGTCAAGCCAGAATGGATCTATTCCCATACTTTCCACGGCGCCTTTTTTTGTTGCCAGAGACTCTCGAGAAGTCGCTTGTCTCGAAGTGTGTCCATGCACTGCCAGAAATCTTCGTGCCGGTATGCGGTCAGTTGTCCTGCGGACGCAAGTTGCTCGAGGGCGTCAGCTTCGAGGCTGCTGTTGTCGCCCCGGAGATACTCAAAGACTGCCGGTTCGAACACCAGAAAACCACCATTGATCCAGCCTTCGCCAATCTGAGGTTTTTCAGTGAAGTCGGTTACGACGTCGCCGTCAAAAACTAATCCTCCGAATCGTGCCGGTGGACGTACAGCCGTGACCGTTGCGGTTCGTCCGTGAGACTTGTGAAACTCAGCGAGCTTCTTCAAATCTACATTGCACACTCCGTCACCATACGTGACCATGAAAGTGTCGTCCTTAAGCCAGGGCTCGAGGCGCTTTATACGGCCGCCAGTATTCGTGAGCTCGCCTGTGTCTTCAAGGTGCACGACCCAGTTTTCGCAATCCTTGGTTCGCGTCTTAACCTCGCCCGTCGAAAAATCGATCGTGATGTTGCCGTTGCAAGTGTAATAATCGAGAAAGAAGCGTTTGATGATGTCGCCTTTGTAACCGAGAGCAATGAAAAACTCACTAATCCCGTAATGGGCGTAGTGTTTCATGATATGCCACAGAATTGGATAGCCTCCAATTTCAACTGCGGGCTTGGGCTTAACCTCGGTTTCTTCGGCCAAGCGCGTACCTAGCCCTCCGGCTAGAATCACCGCCTTCATAAGTTAACCATCGCAGGATTTCGCGGATTATAGAGCGTCATTAATGAACTTATCACTGCTGGCGTAGAGCAGAGCGCAGGATAATCGTTTTGATTGCGTTAACAGTCGCGCCAAACAGATTCAGAGACTGCAGACATCGTTTGGTCTCGTGGCGGTACAACTTGTAAATGTCCTCGAGCTCTCCAGTCCAACGTTCGAGCGTATGAGGGATGGGACAATCAGCGCAAATCAGAGAAGATTTTGTGCTGAGCTGAGAAAAAGCCATGCCGTCAGGATGCAGATCGTGCAGGTTTTTCGCGGACCACTTTTGCAGCCGTTCCTTACTAGTGAAGAGCTTCCGTGAGGCAGCATACTTCTTGCCCTTCCACACCGCGCGAAATTCATCATCGACTTTAGCGGCATCGCCCTCCGCCGGCAGTTCGCCGTAGTCATAACTCTCGCTCGCGACGCCGCAGCACGGAGAGATCGATCCGCCAGGATTGATCACGGTGGCGTAGTACAACCACCCACACGGTTTTAATTCCTCCCCCTGCGATCGCAACCCGGAGATCGTTTTATTGGCGATCTGGTACATGTCGAAGCGTTGATCTTTGGGTGCTAAAACTGATCCATCCGGCGGCAACCACGAGGGACTTGGACCAAAGTGGTTCACACCCAGTGCAGGCATCTGCTTTTTGAATTCTTCGATCTCGGATTCGTTATGAGCGAAAACGTGATAGGCAACTGAGATTTCCGGAGTAGCGCTATTCAGTTGTTTCTTGAAATCGGCGATGGTGCGCACGTTCTTATGGACCAGATCCAGATCCGAACGCCGGCGATACTGTTCATGGACTTCGGGAGTAGCTCCGTCGATTCCTACTTTGATCTGTTGTAGTCCCGACTCAACTATGTCCTTCAACTGATCGTCGTTCAGCTTGATGCTCAGATTAGAGCTCGTCTTCACGACGATTCCTTTGTTCGTCGCATATTTAACGAGGTTTGAGAATTCCTTGTGTAACAGAGGCTCGCCCCAGTTGTACATGTACATGACGAACACTTTGTCGGCGAGCGCATCCACTGCCGCTTTGAACTGCTCGGGGTCGACTCGTTCTTTGGGACGGTCCAACATTCCTGTTCCGGTCGGGCAAGACGGACACTTAAGATTGCAAAACGAGGTGGGCTCGTAAAACATCACGAAGGGCAGGCTGTTGACTTCACTCCTGCGCTCACGTCTCTCTCGCGTCGCCTTGAGAATATTGAGAAAAGCTTTGAGCGGCTTATTGCGCCAAACCTTGATTGCCGGATGCATAGAAACCTTTTGCGTGTTTACGTCTGACATTTCCTTTTATCTGTTAGGCGCGAAGTGTGTCTCCCATGGCAACAACGGTCTTACGGCGCCGGCGAAGTGACCCGGGAAATTACCTCGCGCCGTATCCGCACCCATCCTGTCAATGACTTCGAAAGACAACACACCCTGTTCATACAAATGTTCGTATGTGGGCCTGACCTTGCTGATTGTAGCACTCACAATCATGGTTCCCGCATTCAGGAAGTTGCCGGGAATCCATGCGGTGGTGATATATCGACCTTTCGACCGCGGCGTGTTCTCCCAATCCGGGTTCCGATCGCCTGCCCAAAATACGACCCCGCCCGATTCGCTGGCGATGTTGAACGTCGGCACGAGTCGCTGCCCGGATTCAAGCACATCGTATTCAAATCTGATTCCGACCTTCTTACGAATGTCGATCGATTGGCACACCTGTTCGGCTTCGTCGATTACGGAAATGCTGCGTAGCCGAACGACGTCGTCGCCGGGCGCGGTCGAGATGTCCGGCCACTCACGACGCGCGAGTTTTGCTCCGCCGGTTTGAAGGTAATAACCCACCACGTCGGATGACTTGCCGTCCTGAGCAACCTTGCCCTGCTCGAGGAGAATTACTCTCGGGCATAGATTGATAACTGCCGGCATGTTGTGGGAGACGAACAAGACGGTTCTGCCTTCATGAGCAATTGTCGCCATCTTTCCCAGGCACTTCTTCTGGAATACTTCATCTCCGACTGCTAACACCTCATCAACGATCAGGATCTCAGGTTCCAGATGCGCTGCAACTGCGAAAGCCAAACGTACGTACATGCCGCTGCTGTAACGTTTGACTGGCGTATCGATGAACCTGTCGATATCAGCGAAAGCTACAATCTCATCAAACTTGCGCGACAGTTCCTTACGTTTCATCCCCATGATGACGCCGTTGAGAAAAATATTTTCTCGACCTGTTAATTCAGGATGAAATCCGGTGCCGACTTCAAGGAGACTGCCGACACGTCCATACAATTCTATTCGACCATTGGTCGGTTCCGTGATGCGGGAAAGAATTTTGAGTAAGGTTGATTTGCCGGCGCCGTTTCGTCCGATGATACCGATAACTTCTCCGCGCGCAACGTCGAAGCTGACGTCATTCAACGCCCAAATCGTATTGTCTTTACCGTTAGTTCCATTGGTCTGTCTGTTGAATACAGACCTGACTGCTCCCGCCAATTCGTCGCGAAGGGTGTGATGCGCAGTGTGCGTGACGCCGAGCGTGTATAGCTTGGAGATGTGCTCGACCTTGATTATCGATGTGTTCATCTTAGACGACGTCGGCAAAGCGCGCCTCCATACGACGGAACACGAAAGCAGCGTATACGAGAAGAGCCGCGATAAACCCTGTGGACCACGCGAGTGCAAACCAATCGATTGGCGCCCCGAGTACTACTGCCCGAAAGCTCCCGATTAGACCAACCAATGGATTTAGTCGATAAATTGACTGCCAGCGAGCGGGTACAAGACTCGTCGGATATACCACCGGTGATGCATACATCCAAAGCTGAAGGAGCACAGGGATCAGCACGCCGACGTCTCTGTATTTAACATTCAAGGCGGAAGTCACGAGGCTCACACCCAATGCAAGGAGCGTCAGTAGTACAACCAGCACCGGCAGCAGCAGGATGGGCCAGGTTACTGCGACACGATAATAGACGAGCAAAAAAATCAGCACGCTGAAGGCGACGGCGAAATCAAACAAACGCGCCGCAACGGCGGAAACAGGAATCAGCAGGCGTGGGAAGTAAACCTTGTTAATGAGTTGTGCGTTGCTAACCAGACTGTTACTACCTGAAAGGATGGCGGCGCTGAAGAAAGTCCATGGCAGCAATCCGAGATAGACGAAAAGAACGTAAGGAGTACCTTCCGAGGGCACGCGTATAAGTACGCCGAGAAAGATAGTGAAAACGAATGTGGTTAATAGAGGCTGCAACAATACCCACGACACGCCGAGCAGCGTTTGTTTGTAGCGCACCTGGATGTCGCGCAGCGTGAGGAAGTAGAGCAGTTCGCGATAGCGCCAGACCTCACGAAAATCCACCGCGCTCCACGACTTGCCTGGCTGAATTGTCACCAATGGTTCATCCGGCAATTCGTACCGAGGCAGATCAGTAGGTGTTGTTTTTGTTGAGTTGGGTATCAGCGACGCATCGTCGCTCACAGGCGTGCTCATCAGAAACTTGAGACTACCCTCTGTTCAGAATTCTCACGCGCCCCGACACACTTCGTCGTTTGCAAGGCAGGTTAGAAGAAGTTGCAGTCTAGCCGCAGCCACTGAGGTGGTCAAGCACATTGCCGAATCGGGTCGGGGAGCACTCTTGATTCGTTGGCCCACAGCTTTGCTTAAAAAAGCGCCAACGGCGCAGAATATGAAAGCCAGCGGCAAGCGCGAAGCGCGTCGCCTTTCATATCTCGCGCCCTTGGCGCTCTAACAAAATAACCCAGGGTTTTCGCTGTGCGCTCAAACCCTGGGCTGTAATTAGCGAATGCCTTCAGCGTTATTTATTACTTAACGCACTGGTTCGTTAGACCACCGCCGGTAACGTCGCTCGTGTTGCCGGCAAAGAAGTTGTCACAGCCAGTAAGAACCGAACCGCCCGCCAACGCGATGCCGGTGGTGTTGCCCAGCAACGAAGACGACGAAATATGCGCCTGGCTTGCGCCAGCATTAATGCCGTTTGCGTTGCTAAAGAGCGTGGAGCCAATCACGCGGGCTCCAGAGTTGGCGCCACCCGTATTGTTAATGCCATTCTGAAAACGTGAAATAACCGAATCGCGAATAACGGCAAATCCGCCACCTGCCAGTTCAACGCCCGAAGTTCCAGCAACCTGGTCACCGACAGCGTCAATATTCACATTGTCCAAAACTGCAGCGACGAAACTGGATGTCGTTGCAATCCTGACGCCGACTGTGCAATTCGTGATGTTCGTATCTTTAATAAATACATTTTTCGGACCACCGGTAAGATCGACGCTGATGCCTTTTCCTGCCGTACCCGTACCAGTAAATCCAGATATCACACAATCCTCTACGATCAACGTTTTACCTGAAGTGAATCGGATGCCACTGCCTGCCGTGGTGCTGGCGCCGTTGATCGACAGGTGTCGCAACGTAACGACGATCGTCCCAGGTGCTCCTGACGCTGAATCGTTAACGACGACGCCATTCACATTAGAAGCGAGGATGGAACCGAAACCGGCGCCGTTTGTGCCATCGATGGTGATGCTTTTGGTAGCCGTCACTGCGCCAAAGCCGCCTGGATCGAGGGTGCTGATTTCACCTTTGTCGGCGGTTTTCGAGATGGCGCCTGCGTAGGTTTTGCAGGGGGCAGTGCGACTACAGGGGTTCAAGTCGTCGCCGACGCCTGAGACCCACGTTCTTGTTGCCTGAGCTTGAGCTACCGAGGTGATTGTCAACGTGAAGATGGCGAGGGCCAGTATATTCAAGGTAAAGCGAAACTTACTCATTTAGTGTCTCCTTCAAGGGGTTTGAGTTGAATTGCCTGTAAATAGCGGGTTCTTCTAATCACTATGATCTAAACGCGAAAAATGTTCCGGTTTAGGTCCGCGCCTTTTTATTCATTGGTCCATGCTGCGAAAAA
>DATEWS010000002.1:0-4086 GCA_035257785.1 Pyrinomonadaceae bacterium | reverse complement strand
GGTTTCTGCAATGAGAAACTCGGCAAGCATACCGAAGCGCTCGAGGCTTCGAAGAAGGCTGTTAACTTACGACCGTCAGCGGAGTCGTATTTCAACATCGGCCTCGCGAGTTTTTATCTCAAGCAGTATAAGGAAGCGGCTGACGCTTACCGGCAGTCGATCAAGCTCGATCCGTACAACGCTGCCGATGCCTACTACGCACTCGGGTTGGTTTATCGCGATTGGGGCAAGACCGACGATGAGATCCAGGCGTACAAAGCCGCGATTCGCTTGCGACCCGATTACACGGTTGCATACGAACGACTCGGCTCGCGCTACCTGCGCTCGAAGAAGTACACCGAAGCGATCGAGATCTTTCGGCAGCTCGCGGCGCTTAAGCCAGGCGACGCGAACGCGCCGAACAACATGGGCGAGGCATATTTTGAGTTGAACCGTTTGAACGACGCAGTCGAATCGTTCCGGCAGTCGATTCGTCTGAAACCCGATTTCGGCAAAGCCTACTACAACCTCGGCCGTTGCCTGTTAGCGCTGGGCAATCGCGACGGCGCCGTCGAGCAATACACAATCCTCACGAACATCGACCCCGATTACGCCGAGAAATTAAATGCGATACTTAATCCGTAATTTAATGGCAGCAGGAGCAGCCCGCAGGAGCAGGAATACCGAGCCAGATTTTTAACAAAGGAGAAGTTAATGCCTACCTCACAAGGCTTTCGAGGTTTACGCGTCTATCAACTTGCCTTCAGGCTTGCGATGGAGATCTTTTATGAGTCTAAAAAATTTCCTGCTGAGGAGAGGTACTCGCTTACTGACCAAATCCGACGAGCTTCGCGCAGTGTTCCAGCCAATATCGGTGAGGGTTACAGAAGAAAGCAATATCCGAAGATGTTCGTGAGTAAAATGTCCGACGCGGATGGGGAAGGAACTGAAACCCAGGTCTGGATAGACTTCGCACATGCTTGCGGATACATTTCAAAAGAGCTCCAAATTAGATGGCTGGAAGGCTATGAAGAAGTTGGAAGAATGCTGGGCGGAATGATCGCCCACCCGGAGCGCTTCGCGCGTTGATTCTTCTACCTGCTCCTGATGTCTGCTCCTGCTCCTCTTAATTGATCACTTCGCCGACGATGGCCGTGAGGGTGTTGTCCTGAAGAATCTTGTTGCGCGGTAATTGGCCGTGCAGATCGCAACCAAAGACTGCGTATTGAGACAGGGTTCGGACGTTGAAGATGTTCTCGCCAAGCAACGATCCGCGTGTCACGCGGCCATCGCCGGGGGCATACATGGCCTGAGTCGCCTTTTGTTTTGAGACCTTCACGCCGGCTGAGGTTTTGTATTCGCGTGGTCTGGTCAGCGTCAACCAGCGATTCCGTTTCTCATCACGAAGAACGAGCGGCGCGTTCAACGTCTCTTCGCAATCACCACCGATCGCTAGCAGCACGACCGGAGCATTCTCAGGCTCGGCGTCGAGCGCTTGCTGGAAGCGACGCGCGCGTCGCAGTGTCGCAGCCAGGTAAGCGTCGAGATCCGTTTCGGAGTGGCCGTCAGTTCCGGGTGTGTTCGTCGTATACTTACGGCGAAAATCGTCCGACGAGTAGATCACGCTCCAACCGTATCGCTTCCAAACTTCAGGGTCGTAGAGATCAATCGGCAATGGCTGCAAGTTCTCGTCGAGAAACTTCACGGTCTGTTGATGAGGCATGAGCTGAAACACTGACGGAGTCCGCACCACGTCTTCCGCAGTCAGCTTGTTGAGCAACGGCACGCGCCGCCGCAGACCTTCAGTGATCGAATAACCATCGATGATCGTCGCGAACGCATCCGCCGAACCTTCGTTGGGTACGCCGATCATCATGATCTTGCTGATGTGCGCAGCGCCGGCCCAACTCGGTTGAATTGGACCATCGCCCGCCGGCAGATCAACGTCGCCATACATCGCTGCGTAACGAGCGATCAAGCCACCCATCGAATGGGCCACTACCGTGAACTTCAGATCCGGACGTTGCAGACGCGTCTTCAAACCCACGATGCGCCTGACGAGTTCGCGCGCATTCGAGACATTGTCCTGTCGCCAGTCGTAAGGAAAGACGTAGAACGTGTCCTGATAACCATCCACCGCGGGATTCTGCCAGTCGCCTTCACGATAACCTGCGTAACGTCGCAGTGCATTGAGTAAGTCACGATACACGTAGACTTCCGGCAGCACGCGCGCGAGTCGAACAGTCTCGATTATTTTTCCGGGTATGAGATCGTCACGATTCGAAGCGAGGTCAGGACTGATGGGCAGTCCCTCCTGTTCAGTGCGAAAGGCCGAAGGCCAAATGGTCTCGTGCGTCTTCGAATTGATCAGCTCGGTGCCGAGTATTCCGGGAATCACGATCACCGGACGCTTTCCGGTGCGCGCTCTCGCGGTTGCGAAAATGTTTTCGAGGTTGGGTGTGCGACGCGCGGAAATACATGCGCTCGAGACTAGCGAAACGACGATCAGAGTGGAGATTAAATACCGCGAGCGAGCGCGTGATCTATTCAACGGGCACCGTCCAGCGACGATTGATGAGGCTCGCAACAAATCCAGCACCAAAACCGTTGTCGATATTAACGACCGTTACATTTGAAGCGCACGAGTTCAACATACCCAGCAGCGCCGCGACACCTCCAAAGGATGCGCCGTAGCCGATGCTGGTTGGCACGGCGACTACCGGAACTCCGACGAGACCTCCCACGACGGAGGGCAGCGCACCTTCCATACCCGCAGCCACGATCACAACACGCGAACGTTGCAACAGACTACGTTCTGAAAGCACGCGATGAATACCGGCGACACCTGCATCCCAAATGCGATCGACGAAGTTGCCCATCGTCTCGGCAGTCAACGCTGCTTCTTCAGCGACGGGAATGTCGCTCGTCCCGGCAGTTACAACTGCGATTGAGCCGACACCTTGATTCGTTTTGTCACGGCGAATTCTGACCAGACGCGCCGATTCGTGCCACTCGGCATCAGTGACAACGTTTCGTATCTCGCCAAACGTGCCTTCGTCGGTGCGAGTGACGAGGATGTTCGGTGAGCGTTGTGCGAGTCGTTCGACGATGCCGACGATTTGTGCCCGAGTTTTGCCACCGCCGAAAACTACTTCCGGGAAGCCCTGGCGCGTCGCACGCGCGTGGTCGACACGCGCATAGCCGATATCTTCGAAGTGAAGATTTTTGATACGGTTTACGGCGTCGCTGGTTTGCAGCGCGCCGCTTTTGTACGCGTCGAGGAGTTTCGCCAGTTCAGTTAAATCCATCGCCAAAAGCATGCCACAAAAAGGCACACAAAGCACTTTCTCTGCGGTTCTCTGCGATAACAAGGCATTTCAACGCAGAGATCGCAGAGATACGCAGAGAACCGCAGAGATAACCACCTCGTATAGATAATGGCTCGTGACTTGTGCGGCTTTTGGTGGCCTAGTAAGATTCGACAGAGATTGAACCTACCGTGTCGACCGTACTCAAAAACACCCGTCTAACGCTGGAAATGATTAAGATCGAGCACACGCTGTTTGCGTTGCCGTTCGCTTTTCTGGGCGCCGTGCTCGCCGCGAATGGGCTTCCTTCGCCGTGGCAGATTCTCTGGATCGTCGTGGCAATGGTTGGAGCGCGTTCGGCCGCGATGGCATTTAACCGCATCGCGGATCGAAGTTTCGATGCCCGTAACCCGCGAACGGCCGCGAGAGCATTGCCGGCCGGCCTGTTGTCGGTTGGGTTTGTCTGGGTCTTCACGATTGCAGCAGCGGGGCTGTTCCTGCTGGCTGCGGCGATGCTCAATCGTTTGACGTTGATTCTCGCGCCAGTCGCGCTCGCATGTGTGCTGCTTTACTCGTTTACAAAGCGTTGGACCCAGTTCTCGCATCTCGTGCTGGGGGCATGTTTGTCGATAGCGCCGACAGGCGCATGGATTGCTGTGCGCGGCGAGATCGGAAGCGCGGTGCCTTTGTTGTTGTCGCTCGTGGTCCTGCTTTGGACTGCCGGATTTGACGTGCTCTATGCGTGTCAGGATTACGACTTTGATCGTCACGAAGGTTTGCGTTCAATTCCTGCGCGCTT
>DATEWS010000001.1:0-6187 GCA_035257785.1 Pyrinomonadaceae bacterium | reverse complement strand
GTTGCAGAGGAGTCTTGCGCTGCGTGAACAGGGTAAAGATCGAGGCGCCGTCACACTCTCGCTGAATAATCTCGCGCGTTTGTATGAGGCGCAGCGCAAGTATGCGGAGATGCTCGACGTGAGCCGGCGTTCAGCGAAACTCGCCGATGACCTTTATAGTCGGGAAGAAATCTGGACCGCGCAGGACAACATAGGACGCGCCCTGGTCGCATTGGGCCAACCGGAAGAAGCGCGTGCGGCGTTTCAGGTGGCGATCACGACGCTTGAAACATTACGTCGTGAAGTTGCCGGTAATGAACAACAGCAAATGAGTTTCATGGACGGCAGGTTGTCGCCGTGGTACGACATGGTTGACCTGCTCGTGTTGCAGCGGAAGTATTCGGAAGCGTTGACGTTTGCGGAGCAGTCGAAGTCACGTGTGTTGCTCGATGCGTTGCAGGGTGGTCGCACGGATTTGCGGAAGTCGTGGTCCAAAGAAGAGCAACAGGCTGAGGAAGATTTGCGGTTGCGTCTCGTGGCGCTGAATTCACAGTTCACTTCCGAAGTACGCAAGGACAAGCCCGATGCGAAACGTGTGACTGAGCTAAAGACTGCGGTTGAGAAGACGCGACTCGAGTACGAAGACTTCGAGACTCAACTTTACGTTGCGCATCCGAAGTTGAAGGTGCAGCGTGGTGAGGCGCCGATCATTAAAACGGATGAGCTGGCGGCGTTGTTGCCGGATGATTCGAGTGCGCTGCTGGAGTATGTTGTCGCGGATGATAAGACGTATCTATTTGCGGTCACGAAGGGAACGAAAGAAGCCGACGTTCGCGTTTATGTCCTGCCGGTTAAGAAAGAAGCGTTGGCCAAGCAGACCGAGACTTTCCGGCAGCAACTTGCGTCACGCAATCTCGGGTTCAGAACGTCGGCTTCCAAACTCTACGAGCAGTTGATCAAACCAGCCGCGGCTCAGCTCGCCGGCAAAACGAACCTGATCATCGCTCCCGATAACACGCTTTGGGATCTGCCGTTTCAAACGCTGGTCAATGGCTCGAATCGTTTTCTGATCGAGGATGCCGCGATTGCTTACGCGCCGTCGTTGACTGTGTTGCGTGAGATGACGAAGCGAAGGCAGGTCGACGCAGCGCATGCTTCGCCGCCGACTCTACTGGCGCTTGGCAATCCGGTGCTCGGTACCGAGACGTTGAAGCGTGCGGCGCTCACGTTGCGTGATGGAAAACTCGATCCCCTCCCCGAGGCCGAACAGGAAGTCAAAGCTTTGGGACGATTGTATGGCGCGACGCGCAGCAAGGTTTACGTCGGCGCCGAGGCCCGTGAGGATCGAGTTAAGAGCGAGGCGAGTAGCGCGAAGATACTTCACTTCGCGACGCATGGGCTGCTGAACAACGTATCGCCGATGTATTCGCACCTGGCCCTGGCGGAAGGCAGCGTCGCTGAAGATGGGTTGCTGGAAGCGTGGGAGTTGATGCAACTGGATTTGCACGCGGATCTCGCGGTGCTCTCGGCGTGTGAAACCGCGCGCGGGCGCATCGGCGCAGGCGAGGGCATGGTTGGTTTTTCGTGGGCGATGTTTATTGCCGGCGTGCCGTCGATTGTCGTGAGTCAATGGAAAGTCGAGTCGGCGGGCACACGTGATCTGATGGTGAACTTCCACCGCGGACTGCTCTCGCCGGCGAAAGTGCGGAAGAGCGAAGCGTTGCGACAGGCGGCGTTGAAAGTAATGAAAAACCCCGAGACGAACCATCCGTTTTACTGGGGCGGATTCGTGCTCGTGGGTGATGGACGTTAATTCTCTGCGGCCCTCTGCGTATCTCCGCGCTTTCTGCGTTAAAAACTAATTTTTGACGCAGAGATCACAGAGATACGCAGAGGGCCGCAGAGTTAATGCTGTAGGCTTTGGATTTGGCGCAAGAGGTTTCGTGCAACGTCGGAATCAGGATTGGCGCGGCGCAGCACGCGCAATTCCTGTTCGGCTTCTCTCAACAACCCCGCGTCCGCATACAGCAGACCAAGCGTTAAGTGCGACGAACCATAGGAGCGCTTCGCTTTCGCGATCTCATTCGCTTTCGCCTGATCGAGCACGCGGAACTTTGCCTGCGGTGCAGGCGGACGTGGTGACGTAACTTCCTGCCCGTCTTTGATCGCCTTCACCTGCCACGAATAAACTTTGCCACGCGGGAGTGACTGCGATGTGGTCCATGATCGACTCGTTAGCTCCGGACTCGACGCCACGAGCTTGAACTGGTCGTCATAAACCTCAACCACGTACGCGCTCGCTCCCTCCAATGTGGACCAGCGAAACGTGGGCTGGTTACTCAACACTACATTCCCCACCGGCTCGACAACCGCAAACGGCAGCGACTTGTTATCCGAACCCATCAACGTGCTCGACGGCCGCGTTAATCCCTGAAGTTGTGACGAACGTTCGATTCGTTGCGAAGTCAAAGCTTTCTTCAAGAGACTTTGATAGTTAGGTGGCAAGTTGTCGGCGCCGGAGAGTTTGCCTTCCTGGTCCAGGCTCAACACACCGTTGCCATCGTTCAACTGCGCCACGACTGCGGGCGCAGGCTGAGGCGCTTGTGAAGGTTCGACTAATGGAGTTGGTTGCGAAACCGGAGTAGGCGCAACGACGACTTCGTGATGCGTTTCCTTCGGCGTGCGCCAGATGATCCACGCGATCGCAGCGAGCAGGAGCATCGCGAGCGCCGCGCTGCCAAACGCCGGCACCGGCGCCACTTTAAATAACGACAAAAACTTCTCGCGCCATCCAATCCGCGCGGGTGCCTGTGTTGGACCATAGTCACGATCGAGCGACGGCGCGATCTCATTTCGAAACTCGCGCAAGTCTGCAACCGCGAGCGCGCACTGCTCGCAGCCCGTCAGGTGATCGTTAACCATCTGAAGCGCTTCGCCTGAGAGATGCTTGTCAACGTAGTCCGCACCCTGCTCAGCGGTTAAGTGTGCACTTAAAAATCCGTTTTCACTAAACGCGTCTTCATGCAGCGAGACGAACGCCGCGTCGTTACTCAGCGCGCTCTCGACGCGCGACCGGCACGCATCGCACTCGCCGAGGTGATCGCCCACCGCCAGCAGTTCCGCGGCGGGCAATTGGCGGAGGGAATAACCCTCAACTTGTTTTTGAGTCAGGTGTTCCACTGAATTTTCGTCTGGTCCTTAGCCGGGAATCCGGCGGGCTTCACATCGATAAGTTGGCGAAAATTGTTACGTATTACCACCGGCGTTAAATAAATCCTTTCAACCGGCGCGCCAGCCGTTCGCGGCCGGATTTGCGGGCGTTTATCACCTGTTGGCGCGTTAATCCGAGCAATTCCGCGATGCGCATGTCTTCGAGCGGCAGTTCGTTCCACAGCGCCGCGAAATCTTCCGCGCTGATCTCCAAAACTTGCGCGAGCTTGCGGATAGTGGCGATGCCGGTCGCAGGAAAGAGTGTGATCGAACTAAAGCCGGTCGCGTCTTTGAGATTGAGCAACAACGCGGCGCGCTGGTTTCGCGGCAGTTGTTGCAACTCTTCCCACAATCGCTGAAGAAACATGCGCTTCTCGGTACGCCATGCTTGATCCGGTTCGGGCGCCGGCGGTTCATGGACCGCGTCGTCATCATCCGTGAGCGACTCAACCGGCTGATCGCTAATTCCCTGGATCGCAGCGACGCCGCTGACCAGCTCGTCGAATTCAACAGGCGCGTTTAGATAATTGAAGATCGTCGCGACGGTTTCCGCGAGGCTCTCGTGTTTGGGTAACTTCTCGATACCGGAGAGGTTAGTCGACACGCTCTTCTGTTGCTGCTGCCACACTGCAAAACCAGCGATGAGTTTCCCATCCCCGTCCTGGTCGTGCCAGAGCGCAAAGCTACGCTGGCGCGTCAGTAAATAATGAAGACGATTTTTGAGCGCGTGCCGTTCAGGAAACTGTCGCCGCAGCCAGCGAGCGCACGTGCGGTGTGCGATGACTGCGGCCATGCCGCGAATGTCGGTGATCGGATGACCGTCCGGCAGTTTTCGAAATCGTTGCAACTGGGCCAGCAACTGCAACACGACTTCCTGCTGAATGTCGTCAGCCTCCGCACGTTGCGTTTCACGGTTGGTGCTGAAGCGCAGTTTGTAGCGAATGACGGCTTTGATTACCGGCTCAGCATGGACCGTAATCAATTGCGAAAGAAGTTCGCCGGCCTGTTCATCGCTGGCTTCAGCCAACAAAGGCTCAAGCAAAACATCGATCTTGACCGGCGATTCTTTCATCACGCCAAGATTCTAGCATCCTGTATCGAGGAGAGAATTTTGATTTGTAAAAACACCGGACGCGTGAATTAAATGTCCATCGCCAAGGTGTCCGTAAACCAGAAAAATTAGTTTCTTATTTTCGTTTCGTATTTTCGTTTCGTGTCCAAAAAATTTCATGTTAGCCCAAAGTAGTAATGTCACCTTTCTCCAAAGTTGAAATGTCACCTTTTGTGATACTGAAGTGGGAACTTCAGCACGAAAGGTACGGAGCAGGTGGAGCCCCTACTACGCATGAGCCAACGAGAGTTGACGCGGCTGGAAGTAATTCAACGAGTTAGGCGCAAGACACTCAAGCAGCAGCAAGCAGCGGAGTTATTGTCACTCTCCGTGCGACAAATAAAACGTCTCTGCAAAGCTTATCAGCGAGCCGGAAGTGGGGGCCTGCTATCCAAACGCCGCGGTCAGCCTTCCAACAATCGCTTACCGGAAAAGACAATCAACAAAGCACGACAGTTATTACGTGCTCGCTATTACGACTTCGGGCCGACGCTGGCCGCGGAGAAACTGGCTTTAGACAGAGTATCGCTGAGTGTAGAGGCGGTGCGTCAGTTGCTGATCGGCGAAGGGCTCTGGAAAGCTAAGCGCGTGCGGCGCGGCGCCTGGTGCTTCATCAGTTGCGCGAGACTTGGCAGGGTCCATACGTAGTTGATACTAATCCCAGGACGAAACCATATCTTCTGCCCGACAGCGTTATTTTCGAAAATGCTATTCGGTCACGTTACCCCAGTCCCCTGCGGAGAACCAGGCATTGAAACGCATGAAATACATAATTCTAACTGCGATGTTCGGTGTAACAGCCGTTGTGCTTTTGTCTTTGCACCGCTTGCCGAAGGAAGAGCCAGCCGGTGAATGGAGAATATTTGCGCGGTCGGACCTCATGCACGGTTCAAGATTGTCACAGGTAAAATTTTTCGATAAGAAAAGTGGAATAGTCTTAAGTCCCGGCGCCATTGGCTTGACCAATGATGGCGCCAAATCGTGGACAGTGGTTCAAGCGAGCGAAAACCAGGGCTACTATTCGCTTGTATTCGCGGATGCGCGAAACGGAATCGTAGTTGGCGCCTTAAACAATGAAGTACCTCTTGTATTGCAAACCACTGATGGTGGTTACTCGTGGCAAACCCTGGACCTCCACCCCGACCTTTTCAATGGAGATCGGAAGATAAGCACCTTTCTCGACGCTTGTTTTGATTCCACGGGAAAGCTCTGGATCGTTGCTAACCGCGGGATTATTAACGCGAGTGTTAAAGAAAACCGACTCAACGTAGCGAGTGTTCACCCGACGACCGATATTTTGTATAGCGTCGCTTGTGCGCAGGATGGTCGCATATGGGCCGCCGGACAAGGTACTGTTTTGAGTAGTGATCATGGCTGGCAAAGAAAACAATTTGACCGAAATTACTACTTCGGTAAGGTCAAGGTGATAGCAAACGACATTTGGCTGCTTGGCGGAATTCATCCCAATGCAGTTTCGGGCGCGGATTCGGGCGTCCTATTGAGAAGCAGCAACTCTGGAAACACGTGGGAAAACAAGCTACCAAAATCCGATGGGCTTCCGTATGATCTTGTTAAGTCAGACAATACGCTTTGGCTAATCGGAGCCAGCGGACAGATTCACTATTCTAAAGATAACGGTGATTCATGGATGAAATTTCCGAGCCCCACTAATGCCGACTTATTAAGCGTCTACTTTCTCGATCAACAAACCGGGTGGATTACAGGAGATCGTGGGACTGTTCTAGAATACGTAATCCGACGCAACGGCGAATAATCATGGACGGTGTCGCCAAGGTCGTCTATAGCGAAACACCGCAAAAACTTCTCCTCGGCGTATAGTACCAACTGAGATTGATTCAATCGCCACCGACGATTTGACCTCATGTC